>JANWHX010000172.1 GCA_025450235.1 Chitinophagaceae bacterium
CCCTCCTGGGATGGGTGGGAGGCTGTCGGGTTCGAAGGATTGGATGGCGCCGTTTGGTTAAGGACAAGTTTTGAATTACCGGCGTCATGGGTCGGGAAAAATCTTGTACTCGATCTGAATCGTATCCGTGATCATGACCTGACGTACGCAAACGGAAAAATTGTGGGGATCCAGGAAAATAATGAGCCGAGAAATTATGTGATTCAAAAAGAACTGTTGCATGTAGGGAAAAATATTATTGCCGTACAGGTATTGAATTATAATGACAAAGGCGGTATCACCGGTTATAAGGATACAACACGGCACATTGGTATTTACCCGGTCGGCGATGAATCGTCGAAGATCTCATTGAATGGACAATGGAAATATTTTATTCAGAACGATGAGCCACCAGCCGTAGGAGTTTACCAGGCGAGTTACCAGCCTTTTGGAGATTTGTGGCTAAGGTTTTACAATACGGGAGGATCGACTAACTATAAAAGAGAATTGGATTTGTCCAATGCCGTTGCAAGCACTTCTTATACTGTTAACCGGGTCAATTTCAAAAGAGAATATTTTATAAGTCAGCCTAACCAGGTATTAGCCGTCAATGTATCTGCTTCCAAAAAGGCGAGTATAAGTTTCGAAATATCATTGAGTAGTCCGCATAAAGATTTTAAAGTTCTTAAAATTGGTAAAAGCGGACTTGCCCTTTATACAAGAGTCAGGAACGGCGCTCTACGAGGCGAAAGTTATTTGCAGGTAATAACCAGGGGTGGCGAGCTGACCGCAACTGACTCAACAATTTATATTCGTAATGCAGATACTGCGACATTATATTTAACTGCAGGAACTAATTATAAAGACTATAATGATGTTACAGCAAATCCTACTACTCCCTGTTTAACAGCATTAGCAAGCATTGAAGGAAAATCTTATCAGCAAATAAAAGCTACTCACATTGAAGAATACCAGCGATACTTCAATACATTCTCAATAACACTCAGCAACTCCAAAACGGCGGAGACCCGGAACCCCCCTTCGGGGGGCAGGGGGACTACAGATCAACGAATTGAAAAATTTGCTTCCTCCAATGATCCATCATTTGTTGCTTTGTATCTTCAGTATGGACGATACTTATTGATCTCTTCTTCGCGTCCCGGCACCGGGCCCGCGAACCTGCAAGGTATCTGGAACGATCTGCTCACACCTCCATGGGGTAGCAAGTACACCACCAATATCAATGCGGAAATGAATTACTGGCCCGCTGAGTTGCTTAACCTTTCCCCGATGCACGAGCCATTATTCAAAATGACAGAAGAACTTTCTATAACAGGAAGGAATACGGCAAAAGAACATTACAATGCACCCGGCTGGGTATTGCATCATAATACTGATCTGTGGCGGGGCACAGCGCCGATCAATGCTGCTAATCATGGTATATGGGTGACAGGTGGGGCCTGGCTTTGTCATCATCTATGGGAGCGCTACCTGTTCACACAGGATAAGAATTTTTTGAAGAACAAAGCATACCCGGTAATGAAGGAAGCTGCTTTGTTCTTTAACTCATTTTTGACCAGGGATCCAAAAACAGGATGGCTGATCAGCACACCTTCAAATTCACCTGAGCAGGGAGGATTAGTCGCGGGACCAACAATGGATCATCAAATCATAAGGGACCTCTTTATTAATGTAATTACTGCCGGTGAAATATTAAATATTGACAAGTCTTTCCGGGATACATTAAAAGAAAAGTATAAGAGAATTGCGCCTAACCAAATTGGTAAATACGGCCAGTTGCAGGAATGGATGCAGGATGTTGATGATACAACTAATAAACATCGTCATATTTCGCATCTCTGGGGCATGTATCCCGGCCATGAAATTAATTGGGATGAATCACCGGAACTGATGAAAGCCGCACGTCAATCGTTACTTTATCGTGGTGATGCTGCAACGGGATGGAGTCTAGGCTGGAAAATAAATTGCTGGGCCCGGTTCAAAGATGGAGAGCATGCATTTAAGATGATAAGCATGTTATTGAGCCCGGCTAAAGGAGGTGCCGGCAGTTATCCTAATTTGTTCGATGCACATCCTCCTTTCCAGATCGATGGAAATTTTGGCGGCGCTGCAGGAATAGGAGAAATGTTTATTCAAAGTCATACAAAGTATATTGATATTTTGCCCGCATTGCCCTCGGCTCTGGCCAATGGTGAAGTGAAAGGCATTTGTGCCCGGGGAGGATTTGTGTTGAATATAAAATGGAAAGAAGGAAAGCTGCAGCATCTTGCTGTTTCATCAAAAGCAGGTCTGCCATTGATGCTACGCTATAATAATAAGGTGGTCACTATTTCTACAACTAAAAATGGCGTTTACAATTTTGATGCATCGCTCAAAAAATTATAGTATGTCTCGCATCGCCGCAAAGCCCGTAACGAGATTCCAGGCGATATGTTACGTTGCGTCGTTACGCCGTTGCGTGAATTATTCTTTCCTCCTCTGTACTTTTTTGATTTTGTGTTTCAATTCATTTTCCCAGCGGCAGGATATCCCACTCAATACTGACTGGCTTAGTTCTTTAAATACAACCAATACCTGGAAGAAAGTAACTATTCCACACAACTGGGATGACTATTATGGATACAGAAGGATAGTTCATGGTAACCTGCATGGAGATGCTGTGTATAAAAAGAGTTTCGTTATTAAGCAATCAAAACAAGGAAAACGATTTTTTTTATTTTTTGAAGGCGTCGGGTCTTATGCTACTGTTTATGTAAACGATAAACTAATTGGAAGTCACAATGGCGGAAGAACAACATTTACATTGGATGTTACCGATGCAATAAAAACAGATGGCTCACAAAATAATTTAGTAGTAAAAGCATCACATCCATCCTATATAAAAGATCTTCCATGGGTTTGTGGTGGCTGCAGCGATGAAAGAGGTTTTTCTGAAGGTTCACAACCGTTGGGTATTTTTCGTCCTGTTCATTTAATTGTAACAAACGATGTTCGTGTTCAGCCATTTGGCGTGCATGCATGGACCGGGAATAAAAATGGAGTGATCAAATTATTTATCAATTCAACAATAAAAAATTATTCTGGCAAAAAAAGAAAGATCGAGGTTATTCACCAGCTTGTTGATGCGATCGGGAACCATTTTATAGATATTTCGGCTAAAAAAGAACTGAATGGCAACGAAACCGGGGACGTATCATCCATGATCCGGATCGACTATTATCCGTATATCAAATTATGGTCACCCGGGAATCCTTACCTCTATAAGATCGTGACGCTGATAAAAGAAAACGGCATTGTTCTCGATGAAACAAGTATTGATTATGGGTTTCGGACGATCAGTTGGAAAAACGCAACTAACCAATTTATATTAAATGATCAACCTGTCTTCTTAAATGGAATAGGAGAATATGAACACCTGCTTGGGCAAAGCCATGCTTTCAGCAAAGAACAAATTGTTTCAAGAATGAAATGGGTTAAAGCAGCAGGCTTCAATGCATTCAGGGATGCTCATCAGCCACATAATTTATTGTATGGTAAACTGTGCGATCAAATGGGGATATTGTGGTGGACCCAATTCTCCGCGCATATCTGGTATGATTCGCCGGAATTCAGGAATAACTTCAAACAGCTATTAAAAGAATGGGTGATTGAAAGACGTAACGATCCTTCTGTTATTTTATGGGGATTGCAAAATGAAAGTAAACTCCCGGAAGATTTCGCGAAGGAATGCTCTGAATTGATTCGTTCACTGGATCCTACGTCGTCGTCGCAACGATTGATAACAACTTGCAATGGAGGTAGCGGTACCGATTGGGATGTGCCGCAAAACTGGACGGGCACTTACGGAGGAGATCCAAATACCTATGCCAGCGACTTAAAGAAGCAAGTATTGATCGGCGAATATGGTGCATGGAGAACAATTGATCTGCATACCGAAGGTGGATTTAATCAGAACGGGGTATTGAGTGAGGACCGGATGACGCAGTTGATGGAACAGAAGATCAGGTTAGCCGAATCGGTAAAGGATAGTTGTGCCGGGCAGTTTTTCTGGTTGCTTACATCGCATGATAACCCGGGAAGAGTACAGGGAGGTGAAGGATTAAGGGAGTTGGATCGGGTAGGTCCTGTAAATTATAAGGGCCTGCTAACGCCATGGGAAGAGCCAACCGATGCGTTTTATATGTTTCGAAGTAACTATGCACCAAAAGAAAAGGAGCCAATGGTGTATATCGTGTCGCATACATGGCCTAATCGATGGATGATTCCGGGGATTAAAAACGATATCACGGTCTATTCCAATTGTGATGAGGTGGAATTGTTTAATGATATAGATAACCTTTCACTGGGGAAAAGGAAGCGTGGTGGAATTGGTAAGCATTTTAGTTGGGATAGCGTGTTGATACGATATAATGTTCTGTATGCGGTTGGTTATGTGAATGGGAATCCGGTTGCCCGGGATACAATCGTGTTGAATCATTTAAAACAATCGCCAAATTTTGGTAAACTGTATACGGGTGAGAACGATCTTGTAAAACCTCAATCCGGTTATAATTATATCTATCGGTACAATTGTGGCGGGCCTGCTTACACTGACCAGTATAGTAATTATTGGCTGTCAGATAGGGCATTCAGCGGGCTTGACTCATCAAGAACTCCACGTTCCTATTCCTGGGCAAATGGATTTGATGACATACGTAGTTTTTTTGCCAGCCAGCGAAGGACATTTTCAGCAATTAGGGGAACGAATGATTGGAAATTGTTTCAAAGTTTTCGATATGGTAAGAACGAATTGAGCTTTCACTTCCCTGTTGAAGATGGTGAATACGCCGTGGAATTATATTTTATAGAGCCATGGCTCGGTATCGGTGGAGGAATGGACGCAAGTGGCATGCGTCTGTTCGATGTGGCCATTAATGATAGTGTCGTTTTGGATGACCTCGATATATGGAAGGAAGCCGGTACAAATACCCTATTGAAAAAAACAGTTAAAGTGAAAGTGCGAGGGGGCAGGCTTGATATTACTTTCCCTGAATCAAAAGCAGGACAGGCTATTGTATCCGCTATTGCTGTTGCCGGGATGGATAAAGTAATTATACCGCATACAGGCTTAGGTCCAATTTTCGAAAGTGAAACTAAAGCATGGCTTGATATTGGCGACAGGCAATACCAGAATGACACTATTCTCTTTAATTCACTACCTCCAAATTTATATGGCGCCAGCTGGATCTCTTTAAGCCACAGGAACGATACTCGAAAAAAAGAACTTTTCTCACCTAAGCCTATACATGTTTTTGTAGCTTATTTAAAAGGAAGGGAAAAGCCGGAGCAACTTAAGGAGTATGAAAACACAAACACCGAAATAATTACCGATGAAAATGGCGGCACTTATTACACAGTCTATAGAAAATTATTCGCAGCATCTGAAAGAGTATCAGTCGATATAGCGCCGGGCTATGTCGTCGCAATGCTGCCCGCAACCAATATGCAACCTGCTTATGATCTGAAACCTGTAACAAGTTTCCGCACCAATGTCGCTGTTATTTCTGAAGGCGTGCAAAAAGAAAAGTTTGCAGAAAGAGAATGTGCTGTAATAAAATCAAATGCTGCAGTAACTATTCAATGGCCCGTTGCAACAGGTGTCGCAGATATTTATTCAGTAACACTTAAATATTTTTCTCCTCATGAAAAAAATATTATTGGCAGATTGCAATTGATAGGGGCAGGAAGCACCATGATGCTGGAAGAACCCGTTAGCTTTACATTTACACGACCCGACAAATGGAACCAGTTTACAATTAATACTGGTAACATGATCAATGCCGGAAATTATATCGTAAGATTAATTATTGAAAATGCAGAAGGTCTTGCTATTTCGGGCATTGAAATTCAATAACGCATGAGGGTTCTTCCCCTCCTTGGAGGGGCGACCTTAGGACACTATAAAATAAAAACCCCGGGGTGGGTTGCTGAGTAAGGAACTGAATAATGA
>JANWHX010000173.1 GCA_025450235.1 Chitinophagaceae bacterium
AAAAACTGAACCAGGCGTTGGCGGATAAATTTCCGGGTTACGGCTGGGTTATCGATGAAGGCGAATTTCAAAAGACGGGATCGGCAAATACCACCCGTTTAGGATACAGGTATATGATACAGGTTGGGTTCAGGTTTTAAGTATATAAAAATAGCCGGGAAGACGGGAAGACGGGAGGATTTGATCTACAAGTCATTTTTTTTTTCGTCTTCCCGACTTCCCGGCAAACTGGGGCCATCACCATCTAAATCAAATTTTGTACAAAAAACTTTGCATACTAACCTTGGTATTATCTTCCTTTATGGGATTTCCTGCAATATCAATCTACGCTCAGCAACCAGCGTTAGCTGATACAACAGGTTTGACGGGCCAGCGGGACATGATTGATATATTAGAGAAATTATTCAGAATGGATAAAAAAAAAATTGATTCCTCCCGGATGAAAAAAAAATTTCAATTTTCAATTATACCTGTTGCTGGTAGCGTAGCTGGTGGAGGAACGGCCGTAGCAACTGCATTCAATGCGGCTTTTTATACCGGTGATGAATCCACTACTTCACTTTCGACGATTACATTTTCTCCATGGTTCAGTTTTGATGGCAAATTTGTGCTCCCATTCAGAAACATGATTTGGCTGCCCAACGATGCGCTGTTATCAAAAGGCGATAGTCGTTTCATGATCTATCCGCAATATACCTGGGGTATCGGCGGTAATTCAAATCCCGACAATAAAGTATTACTGGAGTATAATTACATCAGGTTTTATCATAGCTTCCTAAAGGAAGTCGGAAATAAGCTTTATTTGGGCACAGGTTATAACGTGGACCATCATTACAATGTAAGCCTGGAAAAAGATACGTCTGCCTTGTCAAGTATACCTTTTTTTGATTATCGCGAACAATATAAGCAGAAGAGTACTTCATCGGGCCTGGTAATTAATTTTTTGATCGACTCGAGGAAAAATTCAATCAACCCCAGGGGAGGCGCTTATTTCGCCGTTGACTACAGGTTCAATCCCGAAAATCTTGGCAGTAGTTCTCAGTGGCAATCCATATTAGTGGACGCACGCAAGTACTTCTCTTTTGATAAACGCCGGCAAAATCTCCTGGCCTTCTGGAGTTATTACTGGGGGGTTACCAATGGAAAAGCTCCATTTCTTGACCTGCCCAGCATTGGCTGGGATTACTATAGCAGGTCAGGTCGCGGTTTTCAGCAAAACAGGCATAGAAGTAACCGTTTGATAAATCTTGAATCGGAATACAGGAGAGATATCTCGGGAAATGGTTTCTGGGGTTTCGTAGTATTTACCAACATACATTCGGTATCCGAATACCTGGGCAATCGTTTTGTGTATTGGCACCCTGCAGCAGGTGCAGGGTTGCGTATTAAATTCAATAAAATCTCAAGGACAAATATCGGGATTGATTTTGCAATGAGTAAAGACTATGCCGGCATTTACGTTGTATTGGGAGAAGCATTCTAAAAATAGTTTAAATAAAAATTAAAGAATAAAGTAATTGGTGCGTGAGGACACGCACCAAGGCATCGATTATAAAATTTGAATACCGTCCCGGGATTTATCTTCTTAATTCGATAGCTGACCTGTGCTGTTCCCTGTTAAGTCCCGCTTTTTTTAATCCTTCAAGGATTTCATTATTCAGATCCTGCGACAGAAGAAAAGATTCAATAATATTCTTTACCTGGTTGCCCGCATCAGGCAGCAGTTGGTAGAGCAACTTCAGATTTCCCGCTGCTTCTTCTTCACGATTTAAATGTCCAAGAATGGCGGCTTTTAACAGCGGATCCCAAAATAAATCCGGCCTGTTGATTTTCTCAGCCGAGCGTAATGCTTCCCGGTAGTTTTTTTTATGAAGAAAATAAAAAACATATCCGCCGTTGAACCACCAGGGGCTGTAAGGATTATGCTCAATTGAATCGTTCAGTAATTCAAACCCTCTTTCAAATTCACCGGCGCAAGTCAGCGCAAATCCCATTCCTCCGACAATACCCGATGCATTCGGGTTGATGGCTATACATTGGTCAACCGCCTTTAAACATTCTTCCTTGTTATGATAAAATAAATAGACCCATGCCAGGGACTGGTAGCCATGCTGGCAGGCGGGATCAAGGCTTACAGCGCGCCGGGCACATTTTAATCCTTCTTCTCTTGGATTTTCCATTTTCTTAAACTCCCAAACCTTGTCGTCCATGTAAAGTTCTCCGAGCATAGCCCATGCCAGGGCATAATCTGGATCCGCTTTCACGGCAGCTTCCAGGGCGTTGATTGCTTTTTGATAAATAGCAGAGGTGTAAACTTTTTGAAAATGATAATACCAGAATATCGCATCGTAGGTATCCATGCCATTTGCGTTATTAATATTGGGCCCTTTCAAAACATCCCTGAAAATGGCGCCATAATACCCACCAATGGCTGTTAATACATTCCGGACAATTTCATTTTGTATTTCGAAAAGCCCGGTTGCGGTATTATTTCTTTCAAAAGACCTGGCCCATAATTGTTCCCCATTTTCACCCGAAATTAATTGTACACCAATACGAAGATGCGCCTTGTCATTTTGAATACTGCCGGTCAGTATATACCTGCTGCCTAAAAGCCTGGCCGCCTCTTTTAGATCACTGGTCAGCCCTGCGACATGGCGGGAAGAATAATAGGAAATCACCGAGAGATCCTGAAACCAGGTTAACTCCGTACTCAGTTGTTCCGCCAGTCCATCGGCAAAAAAATCCCGTGAAGAATCCTTGCTGATATTTCTGAAAGGCAATACGGCTACAACAGGTTTATTCCTTCCGGGTAGAATTCTTACATTAATTTCTGCTGTCTCAATGCTATTTTGCGATTGAAAAAGGGGGATATAACTGCCTTTAGGAATTTCTATAACGAGCGGATCATTCTTCCCGTTCTCATGATAATATTCTTTCAATGCTCTTCTTAATCTGCCCGCATGTATCCGGACGATCGCATCCAACTGGGGATTAAAATCATTATGGCGGGCCAATGCATGAATACCGATGGTGTATTCTTTAATCTCCTGCTCCCTTCCGGCCAGCGTTTCACCAACAACAAACTGAAGAAAACCAGAAAGTATACCGGAACCCTTAAATGCAGGCGCAGACAGAATGCGAGTCAACTGATCTCTAACCTTATCTTCAGAAAGATTTTCCCCAAGCCCCATAACTCTATTTTCGTTCTTTTTTAAGAGTATTCAATATTACGAAAAATACACTCCTTAAGAGCTGTCTGCAAAAAATGTTTAGTTAATACCTTTTAGGCGCCCGGCTGATTCTCAAGCCTTTCCCTATCGTTAAACCTTCCTGGTAATTTCCCGGAATGTGCTCTTAACTGTGGATATTTTTTTGATAGCTGCAGTCGATTCAAGAAGCAGCGTTTAACGTCATTTAACCGTAAAACACTTATCCCGGGGTGTATGGTGAGTTAAATTGTATCGTTTTTGATGCAACAATGAGAAAAGGGCTTGACTATATTTTAAGAAAATTACCTGCTCATAGTGCTGAGATTATCGAATTATATAAAAAGGACGTAGACTTCAGAATATTATGTGAGGATTACCTGGCCAGTGGACAGGCGCTGGAGGAATGCCGGCTAAACGTAATCAAAGACAAGGAATTCGAAAAAGAATTTTTAGAAGTTTATCTGGAGCTGGAAAAGGAGATCAACCATTTGTTACGAAGCTGTACCAAATAAGTCAACCGGCCCCGGCAGTTTCAGTCTCGACAAAGTGCTGGAGTCGCTTCAACAGACGGGCGATAGATTATGAACGGTTGTAATTCATTCAGTCGTTACTATACTATTGCATTTCGCTATAAAGATTGAAAGATCTAAGCACGAACCAAAACATATAGAACCATAACATTAACCATTTAAACAACTGTACAATCAAGCAAAATGAGAAATTTAAAAAAAATCAGCTGGCTGGGTTTCATTGCACTAGTATTGCTTACCGCTTGCAATGATTCAAAGACAGGCGATTCAAATGAAAATCCTGTAGTCTCTTCAGAAGCCGGTGATGCAAGCATGGACCGTACAGTATTACCAATTAAGGAACCAATTCGTCAAACCTATAAAGAACTGGATGCCCGTAATGCAAAAGCCCCTGTACGTTTTGAAGTAAAAGCTCCTAAAGGCGCACCCAATGTAGTGGTGGTATTAATTGACGACATCGGCTTTGGCGCTTCGGCTGCTTTTGGTGGCCCTATTAATATGCCTACGCTTGATAAATTAGCTGCTACCGGTTTAAAGTATAATCGTTTTCATACTACAGCATTGTGTTCTCCAACTCGTGTTGCCTTACTTACTGGTTATAATCATCACAGCAATAATGCCGGTTCTATAATGGAAACCGGGACTGCTTTTCCCGGCAACACTGGTGTAAGACCGCAATCAATAACACCTATGGCTGAAGTGCTCCGTCAAAACGGATTCAGCACGGCTGCCTTTGGCAAGTATCATGAAACACCACCATGGGAAATTTCAGTTTCAGGTTCACTGGACCGTTGGCCCACACATTCCGGCTTTGACCATTTCTATGGTTTTATTGGTGGAGAAACAAATCAATGGGCGCCGTTGGTTTATGATGGAACTACACAAGTGGAAATTCCTAAAGATAAAGACTATCATTTCACTACTGATATGACCAATAACGCTATCAGTTGGGTTCGTTTCCAGCAGGCATTAACTCCTGATAAACCTTTCATGATGTACTTCGCCACGGGCGCAGCGCATGCGCCGCATCATGCGCCAAAAGAATGGATTGATAAATATAAAGGCAAATTCGACGATGGTTGGGATAAACTGAGAGAAAAAACACTGGCCCGACAAAAGGAACTGGGCCTTGTTCCGCAAAATGTGAAATTGGCTCCTAAGCCATCTGATATTAAAGATTGGGACAAGCTCTCTGCCGATGAAAAGAAATTATTTGCCCGCCAGATGGAAACCTATGCAGGCTTTGCCGAACATACCGATAATGAAGTGGGCCGTCTTGTTTCAGCCATTGAAGACCTTGGCGAAATGGACAATACACTTATCCTGTATGTTGTTGGAGATAATGGTGCCAGTGCAGAAGGAACCATGAACGGATTGTACAACGAAATGACTTATTTCAATGGTGTTCCTGAAACGGTACCGGATATGTTGAAACATATTGATGAATGGGGAGGCCCAAGCACCTATCCGCATTATGCTGCAGGATGGGCAGTAGCATTGGATGCTCCTTTTGCTTATACAAAACAGGTAGCTTCTGATTTTGGCGGTACACGCAACGGCATGGTCGTTCATTGGCCTTCAGGTATTAAAGCTAAAGGAGAAGTTCGGTCGCAATTCACACATGCGGTTGATATTGCACCTACCGTTTTTGAAGCCTGCAAAGTTTCGGTGCCAAAAACAGTGAACGGAATTGCACAGGACCCTATAGAAGGAACCAGCTTCCTTTACAGTTTTGATAATGCTGCAGCCAAAGAAAAACATACGGTTCAATATTTTGAAATGTTTGGCAACAGGGCCATGTATAGCGATGGCTGGTATGCAAGAACCATTCACCGGCCGGCCTGGCAACAAAAACCCAGCAACACTTTAGATAAGGATAACTGGGAACTATATAATTCAAATGAAGATTTTAGTTTGTCCACCGATGTGGCTTCACAAAACCCCGAGAAGCTGAAAGAACTCCAGGCCCTCTTTATGGCGCAAGCCGAGAAATATCATGTTCTTCCCATTGATGACCGCTTATTGGAAAGAACAGATGCCAAAGCAATGGGACGGCCCGATTTAATGGGCGAGAGGACTTCTGTTACTTACGGTGAAGGAATGAAGGGAATGGGAATTGATATTTTCATAAGTACAAGAAATACCTCTTATACCATGACTGCTGATGTGGACGTTGCCGCCAATGGCAACGGTGTAATAGTTTGCCAGGGTGGAAGATTTGGAGGCTTCTCTTTTTATGTGAAAGGAGGTAAACCTGTTTTCACTTACAACTATCTCGGGCTACAGAGTTATAACGTTGCTTCCACGCAGGCATTAAAACCCGGCAAGCATACGATCGTTTACGATTTCAAATATGATGGTGGCGGTCTTGGAAAAGGTGGCGTGGGAACCATTAGCATTGATGGAGCCAAGGCTGCTGAAGGACGTATTGAAAAAACCCAGCCCGGAATATTTTCTGTAGATGACCTTGCTGATGTGGGTACTGACGATGGTACCTGGGTAACCAACTATGGCGCTTCTTCAAAGTTCAACGGTAAATTGAATAAGGTAACCATCCAGATCAGTGATGCTAAGCAAACCGCTATGGATACCAAAAAAGAAGAAGAGATGAAGAAACAATTAGCACAAAAAAAGAGCGATTAAAAAAATGCCCGGATTTCATTGTGCCTGAGCCGGGTTTTCATGTTTGAGAGCGATTATTACCACGTAATGGAAAGCGTTACTTTTACTGTGGCGTCATCAGAACAAAATGAAACAAACGAATAAATCTTATTTCAATTAATAAATCTAAAAAGATGAAACCAAATTCTTTCTTTAAAGCAGGTACCCGGTTTTTGTTGCCGGTAATTTTCCTGGGACTTTGCCAAACAGTTCTTGCCCAGCAACCAGCAACATTACCGGACACTTCAAAAATGACCTATAACCAGATCTCCGCTGCCCTTAAACTGTATGTGTTCCCGGCGAAAGGACAAACCCAGCAACAACAAAAAATTGATGAATTTGAATGTTATAAATGGGCCATACAACAATCTGGAATTGATCCGTTGAATCTTCCAAAAGTAGAAGTGGCACCTGCTCAGACTGGACCAACGGGTGGGGCTGTGAAGGGTGCAGCCAGGGGTGCGGCGGCGGGTGCAGCCGTCGGCGCCATAGCAGGAGATGCTGGCGAAGGAGCAGCTATTGGCGCTGCGGGCGGCGCTATGGCCGGAAGACGCAAAGGAAAACAGGCGCAAGCCCAGGCAAACCAACAGGCAGCGGCCGACGCGGCAAATAAAGAACAGGCAATGAAGGATAGTTTTGTCAAGGGTTTTTCAGCATGCATCGAAGGAAAGGGATACACCACCAAATAAAAAAAATTAAAGTTTACCCTTTACAAAAAATTAAATCGTTATGAAACAACTGATATTCTTAACTGCAATAAACATTGGTTTGTTTTCCTGTACTTCCACTACTGATAAAAATAAAACGGAGAACCTGGCCATTGCTAAAAAATATATGGAAGCAGTGGAAACCAATAACGCGGGGGTCATGGATTCCCTTCTGGCAGATAATTACATGGGTTATGGTCCTTCTGTTAATGATTCAATTAATAAAGCAGATGCGATCTCAAACTGGAAATACAATGCAGCCAACCTGTATGAGTCCATTAAATATACCCGCCATCAAAATATAGCCGTAACTGTTGGTGAGGGAGAACAGGCCGAAGCAGGCGACTGGGTTGCTAACTGGGCTTATCTTACAATTAAATACAAAGACGGAAGAGGACCGGTAAATGTTTGGGTAAACGCTACCTATAAGATCGAAAATGGGAAAATTGTACGCAGCAGAACCTTTTACAATGAGGCGGATGTGCTGCGGCAACTCGGCTTTACGATGCAGCCAGGGGAAGATAACCAGTAAATCGCTCAATCCGGTCTTGTTTACGTAAACAGGCTTAAGCCAATTTAACTGGACGTCCAACTTACACCCGTTAATAACCGTTAATAACTGTTATTAACTTACTAAATCCGCGTTTGTCGTTTAGTTTCAACGTTAAAATGCATAGTCCGGACAATTTATGAAACGATTTTTTGAATAGTTATATTTTATCAACCAAAAAACCATAGTATGAAGAAGATTATTTTGTTATCCGTATTAATTGTTTTTGCAGCCTCTGCTTTCGCCCAGCCAAAATTCAGGCTTAATCTTTACGGTTCCTATGTATTTGACGATGGATTCAGCGAGTCTAATGATGCCAACACTTATTTTAATGGACAAGTCAAAGGCGGCTTTCAATGGGGCGGAGGTATTGAATTTGTGACGAATGAATATTCCAGTGTCGAAATATTGTACCTGCACAAAAGCTCCACTGCTCCTGTCGATTTCAGGGCCGGATTAACTAACCCCGCGAGGCATGAAGATTTCGACGTGGGTCTTAATTATATTATGCTCGCCGGCAATGGTCTTAAGGCAAGCAGTACGGGGAAAGTGGAAGGCGTTGGGAGCTTAATGGCAGGCGTTCTTATTTCCGATGTGAAAGCACCTTCTAACGGGCAGAGCGGTTCTAACACTACCTTTGCCTGGGGAGGAAGACTCGGAGCCACTATCTGGGCATCTTCCAGGATTGGAATAAAGCTACAGGCACAAATATTATCTTCGTCAAAGGCAACCGGCGGCGATCTTTATTTCAGCTATTATGGTCCTGTTGTTTTAAGCACCTATACCACGTTGTGGCAATTTGGACTGGGCGGGGGATTGACCTTTAAATTGGGTAAATAAAGATATATCTGGGTTATAGGTAGCCTGTTGGCGAAATTGAGGTGGAGAAAAAAAGTACAATAAAGTAAATCGATAACAAATCTTTTATCGGGGCAGAGCAGTATTCTAAAAAAAGATCTTTTTTCACCTATTAATTAACCAATATGTTATATGAGAATATTACAATGAAATATTTGTATAGGCCGATGTTGGTGCTGTGCCTAGTTATTTTTTCCTCAGTTGTTTTTGGACAAGTGTTTACCAATAAAGAGTTGGGGCAAAAAAATGCTGAGCTGATTGACAGCCTCAAGAAGTCGGAGTACCCCTATACCCTGCCCATTTTAGGTGCCAAGGCTGTCAAAGCCGGATACAACATACCCTACTCGGCAGGATTTAGTGCTCAATATTTCTGGCAAAAGTCAGCACTGATCATTGACAACCTGAATGTAGGGTTTAATAATGGTCCGATGTACAACGTCGATGAATTGATTAGGTTCGACGATGCAACTGCAACAGCCAGCGCCGTTACAGTAAGACCTGATATATGGCTGTTCCCTTTCTTGAACATCTATGGGATTTTCGGAAAAGCCCAAGCATCGACAGAAGTGGGATTTGGGCTATGGGTACCTGATTCTTCCGGCACGGATAAGCAAATTATGTCTGCCAGCACCATCGTTGAATTTAACACGAGCACTTATGGATTTGGTATTACACCCACAATCGGGGTTGGGGGCGGCTTCCTTGCACTCGATATGAACTGGGCTTGGGTCGACGTACCTCAACTGGACAAGCCTGCACAATCATTTATATTTGGTCCCCGCCTTGGCAAAAATTTCAAACTTAAGAAACCAGAACAAACCGTTGCCATATGGGTCGGTGGGTTCCGGGTGAAATTAAAATCGGGTACAAATGGTTCCATCAGCCTCTCGGAAGTATTGCCGGCGGATTTCGGAAGCAAAGTGGACCAGGGAATACAAAAAGTGGCCACTGCCCAACAGCAGGTGGATGCGTGGTGGGCGGGTCTTTCTTCGGGCCAACAGCAGAATCCCGTCAATGAAGCAAAGTACAATGCGGCCAACAGGGCATTGACAAGGGCAGGTGAGATATTGTCAAGCGCCGATAATGCCATCAATACAATAGGAACTTCTACGGTTCAATATTCCATGGATAAAAGGCTGAAGGACGCCTGGAATTTCATCGTCGGCGGCCAATTTCAGCTTAATAAGCATTTTATGTTGCGGGGTGAATATGGTTTCCTGGGCTCCAGGAATCATGTTATTGCCGGCCTCCAATACCGGTTTGGTTTATAATTTTTCAAGAGAAAATGAATGAAAAAATATTTACTTGTCCCGGGATTTCTTTTTTGGGGTCTTGCATCACATTCGCAGGTATTAATATCCATTCTTCTGGGGGATAAGCTGAATTCAGGGAAAATAGAGTTTGGATTAGAGGGCGGGTACAACTGGTCGACCATCAAGAATCTGGAAGGAGCAAAAAGCCTTGGGACCTTTAATCTTGGTTTTTATTTTGACTTTAAACTTAAGCATCCATCCTGGATGCTGAATACCGGTGTGATCGTAAAATCTGCCATGGGCGCCAATGAATTGCCTGTTTATCCGCTCGGAAATTCTGACCTTGACAGTGCATTTAAAGGAGGAAACGTATCAAGGAAAATCAATTACTTTAATGTGCCCATCATGATGAAATATACTTTCAGCAATCATATTTATTTGAAAGCAGGGGTACAACTGGGATTAGGTTACAAAGCTTTTGATGAATTTAAGAAGTCAGTGCTTGAAGACGATGACCTGAAATACAAACTAGCAATAAAAAAGCAGTTCCATCCAATAGATGCCGGCCTGGCTTTCGGCCTGGGTTATCGCCTGATGAAGGGTAATGGCATGAATATCGGCGTACAATATTATTATGGTCTTCTTGATATTACTGTTGACGATTCATCACCTGCACAATCCAACAGGGTTCTTTATCTAACCGCAGGCATCCCGATTGGGAAAGGTAAAAAGAAAAAGACTGACCAAACACAACAATAGCATTACCGGCATAATATAAAGCCGTGAACTAATACATTTATGCGTTAAACATTACCCCAACCTATTGGCGTAGTTTCTTTAACAACCAAATCCTGCAGATGAAAAAAGGGCTATTCTTATTTTTTTTATTGAATGCAGCCATACTGGATGCACAAAACGCACCGGATACCCTGAAAAAAGAACAGCCCAAAACGAATGCTGATGATCCTTCCCAATTTTTTACAAGAATAGAAGTCTTCAATGAACTGCAGCACTATGACAAAAATGGAACGGATTTCTATTTAAACCAGACCGTGCTGAGAAGCATTTTTAAGCTCGGGAAACGGTTCACCACACGAGTGGACCTGCCGTTTGTGTATAATTCTATTAATACGCCGGCAAAAGATAAGCATTCGGGTATCGGCGACATATCCTTTCGCCTGCTTGGCTACAAATTTTTTGAAAAGCGACTATCTGCCTTTACCGCTTCTATCGAGATCAGTATGAATACAGCGCAATCGCCCATTCTTGGTACGGGCAAGAACCTTCTCATCCCGGTGGTTTCTTACACTAAAGTAATACCGAAGAAGAAATTGCTTCTTTCAATGGTTCTTCAACAGGCAAATTCTGTAAGTGGCGATGAAGCAAGAGCTGATATCAGTTTTTCTAAATTGCAGGTTATACTTATCAGATACTGGTCACCAAGAACCTGGACGGTACTGGCGCCAGAGTGGTTCTTCGATTATATACACGGTGGTGTATCTATGAACCTCAGAAGCCGGTTGACCTATGCACCGGCACCGCGCATCAATATTTGGATAACCCCAAGTGCAGGAATATTTGGAGATTTCGCAGGGCGATATCAATGGAGTTTAGATATAGGCGGCCGCGTTTTCTTGCTTAGAGAAATGAATTTTAAGAAAAAGAAAACCTGATAATATTTACTTAATCACTAACTTACTGAGTGCGGATTGTTGTGGTGATGAGTAATAAGAAATAACAGAAGGAGAAGATAAAACTCCGGATATTAAGCACGAAAATTATTAACAAAATTCAATTTTTTTTTATGATTAAAAATGGTTCCCTGATTTTTTTGGTTTTGACGGCTTTGTTTTTTTCCTGTAAACCTTCTCAACGAATTATGACAGCCTGGGTCAACCCGGACAGACCGGCTAAAAAATATACTACTGTTTTCATAGGCGCGTTAATACAGAACAGTGAGGTAAAGTTTGCTATTGAAGATAACCTGGGAGAAGCGGCTAAGAAAAAAGGGTTTAAAGTGGTGAGAGGTTACGAATTATTTCCCCCGAATTTTAACCAGGATAACATGAAGGATAAAGATCTTGTTTTAAAAGCAATCAGTAATAAGGGTTGTGATGTAATACTGACCGTTGCTGTTATTGACCAGAAAAGTGAAACCCACTATACGCCCAGCTCAGTATCCTATGCACCTTATGGCGCCTATGGCTCTTATGGGGCCTATGGGGCGGGTTTTTACGGATATTATAATTATTGGTCACCCACCATTTATAGTCCCGGTTATTATACTACGGACAAAACTTATTTTCTTGAGGCCAATGCTTTTGACGTGGAGACCCAGGCAATGATATGGTCGGTTCAGTCGAAAGCGTATAACCCAGAGGGTATAGAAAAATCAGCTAAAGAATATACGGCTATATTGATGGATCAGTTTGAAAAAGACCGCAAAAAATAACATCCTGCCGGGCAAAGCTGACTGCAATAAAGATCAATTTATAATAAAATAGTCTTGTGCTATGCCGGGCTTCAGCCGTAAAAGTTGAAGCCCGTATTTTTAGTGTATTTTACACTTCAAATTGATATGTAAGATAATGGAACATACTACCTGTTTATAGAAGTTTTTATGAAAGCAATACGAACATTTTTTTTAATTAGTTACCGTTGTCTTATTGTCGGTTTTGTAATTACCTGCCTGCTATGTTTTTTTTCGGCTGTTGTGAATGCACAGGAAACAAGCGCAGGGAATACTAATTCAGTACCGGCAAAGGACATGGGCGATGTCTTTAAACAACTGTTTAATAAAAAAGCAGATACCACGAAACCCAAAAAAGAAAAGAACGTTGCTATCCTGCCTTCTTTAGGTTATAATCCGAGTTTTGGAGTTGTAATTGGGGCCAAGGCATCAGTCATCAAACAATATGGAACACCTGAAAACACGAGTCTTTCTTCTTTTGGCCTGGAAGCTATTTATACTTCAAAAGGCATAATAACAGCGCAGGTCCGGCATAACGCATTTACAGAAGCTAACAAATGGAATTTCCAGGGACACTGGCAACTATCAAAATTTTTAATAACGGATTATGGAATAGGGACCGGAAATAAAGATTATATAACGAAGGGTGATAGTGCATTCGTTATTAAATTCACCTTTATACGGCTGACAGAAAAACTATATCGTAAAATCGGAAAGAATTTATTTGCAGGTGCCGGTATCAGCTTTGATATTCGAATGAACATAAATGATAAAGAATTAGAGACTCATCCCAGTTCGCCCCATCTGCGGTATAGTACACGGAATGGGTTTGATGTAAAAAAATATTCCGCGAATGGGTTGATATTAGCCCTGCAATATAATACCCGGGAACATCCCCTCCGTTCATATGGCGGTATATATGCTGATCTAAATGTACGTTTTAACCAAAGCTGGCTGGGCAGCAGTAAGAATGCGATACAAGTGATCTATGATTTAAGAAAATACTTTAGCCTCAGCAAAAAAAGTCCCGAACATGTTTTGGCCTTCTGGCATTGGGCGTCATACAAACTGAGTGGCGCTGTGCCCTACCTGGAAATGCCAGCCACGGCATATGATACCTATAACAGAAGTGGCCGTGCTTTTACAATAAGTCGTTTTAAAGGTCCCTCTTACGCTTGCTTTGAGGGGGAGTGGCGGTTTCCCATAACCCGGAACAAATTATTGAGCGGAGTAGCATTTATGAATGTGCAAACCGCTTCGGATGATGTTGGGAAAAAGGTATTTAATTATTGGGAAACAGCGGCCGGAGGAGGTTTACGGATCCTTTTTCAAAAACAAAGCCGGTCAACTATATGTATCGATTATGCCAAAGGAAAATATAGTTCAGGCGGATTTTTCTTTGGATTAAATGAAGTGTTTTAATAGCAATTCTTTTTTTTAAATGACCCCAGCAAAAAAAATTATTAATTTTTATAAAACAAAAAAATATCATGAAAAGAGTGTACGCAGCATCAGTGATAACTCTGGCAATCATTTTGGCAGCTTGTTCATCATCAAAAAAAACGCCAGCCGGAGTATGGATAAACAAAGAAAAAATGGAGGGTAAAACATACAGCAGTGTTTTTATTATAGTGGTCACGGCAGATATCCAGGCAAGGTTACGGGTCGAAAGCGACCTGGAAAAGGTAGCTACGGCAAGAGGTCTTAAGGCAGTAAAAAGCAGTGATGTAATGCCAATGGACATTCAGAATCCTAAAATGCCGACCAAAGAAGAGGTTGTCAGTAAAGTAAAAGCAAGTGGCTGTGAGGCGGTTTTTATTGCTGCGTTATTAAAGAAAGAGGAAAGCGCGGCGTATAAACCCGGCACTACCACCTACTCGCAGAGGCCCGATTATACCTTTTCCGGGAGCTATTATGGATATTACAGCAACTGGC
>JANWHX010000174.1 GCA_025450235.1 Chitinophagaceae bacterium
AGGAGGCGTATTTTCTTTTGCGGAGTTGTTGGTAAATAAGACCAAACAAAATGACTAGTAAAATGGGTAAAGCAATATTAATGAACTGCCAGGTGATCCGTTGTTCTTTTACTTTCCTGGAGTCGAGCAGCCGGAGAACTATGTCTTTGTTACGCGTTTCTATAATTGCTGGATTGTTTACCACGTATTCCACACAGTTAAGTAAAAATTCGCGGTTAGCTGCCGGTATAAAAAGTTTGCCATATTCAGTTTGCATCTGGTATTCACGATACGTATATTTATTCCATCCCATTGGTAAAGGGATTGGATTATCATTAGGAACAGGCAGCCAGTCGCCCAACACAACATCTCCGTCCCCCACGACGATAATTTTGTTTTCGACAGATTCGTCACTGAATTTCATCCCATGCGCACTAAGACTATCTCGTTGGAGCTGTGATACCCGGTTTTTATATAAAGAGGTAAACTTTCCTTCCACGATAACGGCGGCTGGAATATCCTTTTGCCTGAATTTTTCATCTTGCGGAGCATTTTTATTTTCGTTCAGGCTTATTAAGGCGGGAGTCTTAATTACCCGTGAATTGGGAGATGATGCAAGCAATATGGTTTTTTTCACTCCGGCTACCTGGATGGTATCTATTGAATTTGCAAAACGGGTTGCTATGTATCCCAGGTTTTTATTCAACAGTTGATTTTTTCCCGGTTCAAACAACGCGTAATAATTCCAGCGTACAAATTCAAACTGTGGGTTCTCGTCAGTTCCGCCCACCTTTAGTGGAATCACGTCACATTGCAGGTCCATTACGAGATCGGTATTAATCCGCAACCCGTAACGAAAGAAAAGATCGGTAAGGTTAAGATCTCTGTCGTACGCAATTGTTTCCGGTTTAAAAGAAAGACTGTCCTGCTCTGCAATCAGGTTATCGATAAAACACAAAAGCTTTCCTCCGCCCATCACATACTGATCTATTTTGAGTTTTTCCGACTCAGTAAATTGTTGGGTGGGCTTTACGATCAGCAACACGTCTACGTTTGGAATTACAGGCTGGGTCTTCAGATTAAGCATGCCAAACTGGTAGTCCTGTCTCAATGTTTCTACAAGGTCATAAACGCGGTCATCTGTAGGTTCCCCGTTACCAACCGCATAGGCTATTGCCGGTTTGTTTCCTTTCGCTAGTTTATCTAGAGTTTTTACAAACTGGTATTCCATCAAAGCTTCGGCACTATTGATCTCATCCTGGGAAATCCGCCCGCTTGCTCCGGGATAAAGATTTACCAGCGATTGGTTTCCTTTATAATGTACCAGGGCGGCAGGAAAAATTATATTGCTGCTTTGACCCTCTTTCTTTTGAACGGTCAGGTTAATTGGTACTGCTCCAAGTTTGGTAAGCGAATCTCCATACAACACTTTAGTTCCCGGTACCTCATCCTGTGGGGAGATAAAACGGTAATGAATGTTTGAACCATTCCGGTCTTTCATTAATTGCAAAAAATCCTTTGTACTATTCGCCAGCTTTCTGAAGCCTGCCGGAAAATCTCCCTTTAGAAAAACCTCGATCTGGACATCATCATCCAGACTATTCAAAAGTTCTTTGGTAGCCTTGCTTAATGTGTATCTTTTTTCTTTTGTAAGATCCAGGCGTGAATGGAAAGCAGAGGCCAGGAAATTGATGCCGGACAAAATAACCAGCAGCATGAGCCACCAATATTTTGAAGTAAATATCTTCTGAAGGTTTTTCATTTATCGTTTTAACAGGTTACGACTTGTGATGGTCAGGAATAAGAATATCACACTCAAAAAATAAATTATATCTCTTGTGTCAATTACTCCCCGGCTGATACTTTGATAGTGAAAATCTATTCCGGCCATTTCTATATAATAATCAGCATTACCCTCCAGTCCCGGCAACCGGCTGATGGCATTAAACCCGTAGTATAATAAGGCACAGGCAATGAGACTAATGATAAATGAGACGACGGCATTGTTTGTAAAACTGCTGGTGCAGATGCCAATTGCTGTAAATACAGCAGCCAGAAAAAACAATCCTATGTATGATCCGATCGTAGCACCGGTATCAATGCCTTCGTTGGATGAAAGTTGCTGAATAGAGAAAAAATAGACAATGGTCGGCAGCAAGGCAACAATGACAACAGCCAGACAGCCGAGATATTTTCCACCAATGATCTGCCAGCGGCTGAGTGGTCTGGTCTGCAGGATCTCAAAGGTCCCTGCTTTGAATTCATCTGCCAGGCTCCGCATAGAAATAGCGGGAATAAGTAAAAGTAAGATCCAGGGGGCCAATTGAAAAAACCGGTCAAGGGTTGCATACCCGAAGTCGAGGATGTTGTTCTCAAACACGAATAATACAAGGCCATTGGCTAAAAGAAAAACGATAATGGCTATATAGCCTGTAAGACTGCTAAAGAATTGACGGAGTTCTTTTTTACAAACTGCCCACATAGAGGATGCAAAATAAGTGAAAGTCGTAATATTTAGAGAGTAACGATGATCCAACAAAATTATTAACAGGATTATGGAAAAAGTTATACATGGAATCTAATCAGAAATTTTAAACATGAAACGATTACTATTACTGCCGGTATGCCTGGTGGTCCTCGCTGTCACGGTAAAGGCCCAGGTTGATGACCCACCACCACCACCTCCACCGCCGCCACCACCTAAGGTTGTATTAACGAAATTCGTTCCTCCGGCTAAGGAGTTGAAGGAATTTTACAAACGAAACCCGGACGTAGCAAGCCTTTACTGGAAATCTGAAGATGATATTGTAGTTGTCCTTAAGGATAAAAAGCAATTTGTTTATAACATGCAAAACAAACAGGAAAAGGACGCTTTCGAAGAGAAATATGGCCAGGTAGTGTTGATTGCGCCGCCCTCGCCACCTTCACCTCCTCCACCTCCTCCAAAGAAAGTAAGTTAAACACAATCAGTCCTGTCTCTGAATATAAAAAAGCCCTTCCGGTGCCGGAAGGGCTTTAGATTTTTTCATTGTGTTTTAAACAGCGAAGCTCTCACCACAACCACAGGTGCGGCTGGCATTGGGGTTATTAAAATAAAATCCTTTGCCATTCAGGCCATCCGAGAATTCAAGTGTTGTGTTAACCAGGTACAATAGACTTTTCATATCCGTTACTATTTTCATACCGTTGTCCTCAAAAACCTGGTCCGTTGGTTTCGATTCGTTGTCGAAATCCATTTTATAACTTAGCCCCGAACAGCCTCCGCCCACGACACTGACCCGGAGAAAATAGCCAGGATCATTGCCGACGCCGGCCTCCTTTAATAATTGCTGTACCTTGATTTTTGCCTTATCACTTACATGAATGGCGTTTTCTAATGTTTGCTGCATAATTATAAATTCATTTTGTAGTAATAATCTTATACATTTTGGATAAATGATCTTGATTTTTTAAGTTCCTCTAATGTATCATTCACCTCTTTGACAACATGATCGATTTCTTCTTCTGTGGTAAACCGTCCAAGGCTAAATCTTATTGAGCTATGCGCCCGTTCATCATTCAGCCCTAGTGCTCTCAATACGTGTGAAGGTTCCGGCGTAGCTGATGTGCAGGCAGCCCCGGATGAAACGGCAATGTTCTTGCTTATACTTCTGATCAGGGCATCACCCTCTGCGTATTTAAAAGAAATATTGGTGACGTTCGGCAGCCGTTGGTCCTTATCACCGTTCAGATCCGCTTCCCCGGAATGCAGGAAATTATTTTCCAATTTATTTCTCAAGATTTTTATTCTTGTGGATTCGTCTTCCATCTCATTCATGCAAATCATACAGGCTTTACCGAAACCAACAATACCGGGCACATTGAGCGTGCCGCTTCTTATTCCCCGCTCATGTCCACCACCATCAATTTGCGCAGTAATTTTCACCCTGGGATTTTTTCGCCGGATGTATAAAGCCCCAACGCCCTTTGGTCCATATAATTTATGAGCCGAAAAAGACATTAAGTCAATTCCATCTTTATTGACGTCAACACGAATTTTTCCAACGGCCTGTGTAGCGTCGGTAAAAAAAATAATACCCCTTTTTTTTGCAATCGCACTAATCTCCTTTATGGGCATGATTGTACCTGTTTCATTGTTCGCATACATTAAGGCGATGAGAATCGTTGTCGGCCTGATGGCTGCTTCCAACTCTGAAAGATCGGGAAAACCGTTTTCGTTAACTTCTAAATAAGTTATATCTGCCCCGGTTTTTTCCAAATGCTTACAGGTGTCCAGCACTGCCTTGTGTTCAATATTGGAGGTAATGATATGGCCTGCCTCTCCGCCAGCCCGGTTACCTTTAGCGGCGTACGTTTCAAAGACACCTTTCAGGGCAAGGTTACAAGCTTCGGTAGCGCCTGAAGTAAATATGATCTCTTCAGGCCCGGCCCCGATAAGTGTTGCAACCTGTTCACGGGCAAGATCCACCGCCTCTTCCGCCTGCCATCCAAAAGAATGATTACGGCTGGCTGCATTGCCAAAAGCATCGGTAAAATACGGCATCATCGCTTCCACAACCCTTGGGTCGCAGGGCGTGGTAGCATTATAATCCAGGTATATCGGTAATTGCCGCATATGTCTTAATTGCCTCGGTTTATACTAAACACAAAATTAACTCAAAAGGTTGTGCTTTAAAAGCTTGTCTTCAGCTTAAATCCTAATTTTACCAAATCACAAACTTTTTAATTACCTGTTATGCAAAAGGTTGAACATATCGGTATCGCGGTAAAAAGTCTCGCTGTATCGGTTCCCTTATTTGAAAAGTTGTTAAACAGCCCGTGTTATAAGACCGAACAGGTGACAAGTGAAAATGTAAATACCGCCTTTTTTCAAACAGGGGAAACTAAAATTGAATTATTGGAAAGTACCGATCCGGAAGGAGTCATTTCGACATTCATTGAGAAGAAAGGGGAGGGCCTGCATCATATCGCTTTTGATGTAAAAGATATTGAAGCGGAAATGGAACGGTTGAGACAGCAGGGATTTGTATTGTTGAATGAAACAGCAAAACCCGGTGCTGACAATAAGATGGTTTGTTTTTTACACCCCAGGCATACGAATGGCGTGTTGATAGAATTGTGCCAGGAAAGAAGTTAGGTCTTATCTGTATAGTGATCGTATTTCAGGAAGGATCGGTCAAGTCGTTTTTTTCGGTGGTCCCTTCTTCCACAGTACTGTCGGAATTGACAATACCCAATTTTTCTACGGCCAGCTGGGCTGCAATTTGCGATGCATCTTTTTTATTAAATGCTCTTCCTTCGGCAATATTCTTACCATCAATAACCGCAGCAATGGTAAACAGGCGACGTCCATTCTCAAGTCGTTCATTAATTGTTTCAAATTCCAGCACTTTTCCATTCTTATTTGCCCACCCGTAAAGTTTATTTTTATGATTGATCTCAAGGTTTTCGAGGTCATCCATGAACATATGCGGAAGAATGATGCACTCAGCCACCCATTTGCTGGTTTTCTTATAACCGTAGTCAAGGTAAATAGCTCCTACCAGCGCTTCCAGCGTGTTGCCGAATATCTGGCTTACTTTTAATGAACTATCCATTTTATTGAAGAGAGTGACTTTTTTTAGTCCCATGCGAACAGCGATGTCATTCAATTGCTGGCGGTTAACCATTTTGCTTCGCATCTCCGTCAGGAAACCTTCTTCTTTATATGGATAACGTTTGAAAAGATAATCAGCGATCAATGCACTGAGGATGGCATCACCAAGATATTCCAGTCGTTCATTGTTTTCATCGGCTCCCTCGCGGACCGAGCGGTGTGTCAGGGCTGTTTTATAAAGGGATAGATTACCGGGTTTAAAGCCTAGAATGTTCTTAAGCTCTTTTTTGAAAGCTGAGCCTGAATGTTTCTTAAAAAAGTTTGAAAAGAAATCCACAAAAGTTAAACTACGAAAAAAAGTTCAAACGATTTGTCAGCCTTTAAACTTTTTGACAATTACACAGGCATTATGACCACCAAAACCAAACGTATTACTTAAAGCTGAATTCACTGTTCTTTTTTCTGCCTTATTGAATGTAAAGTTGAGTTTGGGATCAAGATCCGGATCGTCTGTAAAATGGTTGATTGTAGGAGGAACAATATCATGTATGACAGATTTAATGCAGGCTATTGCCTCCACCACACCGGCGGCGCCAAGGCAATGACCTGTCATACTTTTTGTTGCACTGATGTTTAATTTATAAGCATGTTCGCCGAATACGTGTAAGATAGCTTTTGTTTCAGCTATATCTCCAAGAGGTGTGGACGTCCCGTGTGTATTGATGTAGTCTATTTCTTCCGGCTTCATTCCCGCGTCATCCAATGCAACGAGCATTACATTCTTTGCACCTAGTCCTTCCGGGTGAGGCGCGGTAATATGGTGCGCATCCGCTGTGGCGCCACCGCCAACTATTTCGCATTGAATTTTTGCACCACGACGTTTTGCATGTTCCAACTCTTCCAGCACCAATACGCCGGCAGCTTC
>JANWHX010000175.1 GCA_025450235.1 Chitinophagaceae bacterium
AGGGTGAATACCATTTTTTACATGAGTCAGTGCATAAGTTAAAAGAAAAGCAGCGGTCATCTTTATATAAACAATACATAGGGTTTGTATTCCAGGCTTATCATTTAATTGATGAATTAACGGTTTACGAAAACATTGAAACCCCGTTGATCTACCAGGATGTAAAGGGATCCGAAAGAAAAGCCATGGTGGCGGATATGCTTGATCGTTTCCAGATTGTTGGAAAGAAAGATCTATTCCCTACCCAGCTTTCCGGCGGCCAGCAGCAGTTGGTGGGTATTGCCAGGGCATTGATCGCTAAGCCAAAATTATTGCTGGCTGACGAACCGACGGGAAACCTTAATTCCAAACAAGGTGAAGAGATCATGGAATTATTCAGAGAGCTTAATAAGGAGGGTGTAACCATTATCCAGGTGACCCATTCGGAAAAAAATGCAAGCTATGGCTCAAAGATCATCAATTTGCTGGATGGAATGATTCAAAATAATTAATTAAAACTATTTACCAATAAAGTACCGATCATGAACAAGATAAGAATAGTGTGTATTTTTCTTTTGTGTCTTTTACTGAATAAAGCAGGTGTTGCGCAAATCACCCTGACTGCCGGCAAAATAAACCTGCAGCAATGCGTGGAGACGGCCATCACAAACAACCTGGATGTACAGCAAAGCAATTTGACTATGCAGCGAAGCAAGATCGACTGGAACCAGGCCAGGTTGAACTTACTTCCGGGACTTAACGGCAATGTTAGCGTGGATATCACAACGGGACGTAATATCGACCAGGCCACAAATACTTATATTAACAATAAGGCCACTTACAGCAATTATGGATTGGGCAGTGATGTAATCTTATTTAACGGCCTTTACCTGCAAAATACTATCAAACAAAATGCCTTGGCATATGAAGCCTCCAAAATGGACTGGCAACAGGCAAAAGATGATTTAACGATCAGGGTCATACTTGCTTACCTGCAGGCGCTTAAAAGCGAAGATTTGCTGGAACAATCCCGGAACCAGGCGACAGTTTCCAAGAACGACATTGACAGGTTAGATGTCTTAAACAAAGAAGGCTCTATTCAGCCCTCCCAATTATCAGATCTTAAGGGGCAATATGCCAATGACCAGTTGGCGATGCTCAACTCGCAGAATGCACTTGTGACGGCACAAATAGATCTATGCCGGCTGATGAATATTCGCTATGAAAAAAACCTGCAACTGGAAAGATTGAGTACCGAATCGTATGCGACAAGATATGAACAGACCGCCGATAGCATTTACCAGGTAGCATTGGAACAGTTTTCACTGGTGAAAGCCGCCGACCTGCGGGCCCAAAGCTATGCCAGGGCCGTAAAAGCCGCCCGGGGACAAATGTATCCTACACTTAGCTTAAGTGGAAGTTACGGTACATCTTATGCCAGTACTTTTTCCAATGACATTCCACTAAGTACCAGCCATGATGTACCATCAAATGATTATGTGTTGGTCAATGGCAACCAAAGTAAAGTATTTTATAATGTGCAAGACTTCAACACCGAAAAAGTTTCATATAGCTCACAGTTAAAAAATAACCGGTCCGCAGCTATTAGCCTGAATCTCCGGATACCTTTCTTTAACTCGTTGTTCGCAAGAAACCGGGTAAAGATTGCAAAGCTCACTTTAAAGAATTTTGAATTAATAGCGAGCACCAGAAAAACGCAACTCCAGCAATCGATCGAGCAAGCCTACAACAATATGACCTATGCGTCCGACAGTTATAACGTCTTATTGGAACAGCTTACTGCATATACCGAATCATTCCGTGCGGCAACTGTCCGATTCAACGCAGGACTTGGTACATCAGTCGATTATCTCACAGCAAAAAATAACCTGGACAGAACGAATATCAATGTCATTTCAGCAAAGTATGACTACATATTAAGAACAAAGGTTCTTGATTATTACCAGGGGAAGCAGTTGTGGTAGAAATGAAAGCCTACGTTCTATTTCTTTTGCGATGAGTCTCCTCGAAGAAAAATGTTGATTAACTTTCAATATTTGAATAGGGACTCATCGCATGCAACGATCCAATAGGCCGACGAGTCCGCCACGTAAAATCGTTTGAAGTATAAACTCACGATAGGCGAGACATCGTCGGGAAAGCGTGTTCTTTTGCGATGAGTCTCCTCGAAGATAAGTGAAAAGGGACTCATCGTATGAAACGATGCAATAGGCCGACGAGTCCGCCACGTAAAATCGTTTGAAGTCACCCTTACAAGGGCGAGACATCGTCGGGAAAGTGTATCGGTTACAACGAAGCCCTCAGCGTAAGATAAAACGGAATAGCCATATGCTCAGTAGATTGATCGAGGATCATCCGGGCGGCCTTCTCTCCCATCATCTGGAAATCGGTAGAAATAGTTGTAATACCGTTTAGAATTATTTTCTTAAGCGGGGTTTCATTATACGATATTACGCCGACATCTTTTCCGACCTTTAATCCAGTGGCCAAAATCCTTTCTATCAGGATCACCAGGTCATTTTCCATCAGGTTGATGAATACCTCTCCTTTTTGTATCGGCTCGTCTTCTATCTTACGAACCACTTTATAGTTGAAAGCATATTCCTGGCAATACCGGTAAAAACCTTCAAGTATTTCGGTAGGATGATAGGTATATTCCGGGAAAATGATCTTGATCGTATTATAACGGCTAAGTTTATCGTTCGCCTGGACAAGTGCATTGTAAATATCGTTTTCAAAATCTTCATATACGGCTGCATAGTTACCCGTGACCCCGGGCAACAGTTTATCCATCAATATCAGCTTGTCTTTGGGAAGTGTATTGACGATCTCGTGCACATTCTCCGCACCTTCCAGGAAATGCGGAATGATGACATAATGCGAGTAATCGCCTTTCTGCTGGCTGATCAGTTTTTTGAATAAAAGAAAGTCATTATTATAGATATAAAAATCAATTGCCGCCATGTCGCCGAGAGAAGCCACGAAGGCATCATAGATTATTTTCTTATGCGGGCTAAGCTTATTGAATAACAGGAATATCTTCAATTTGTGATTAAGCTCTGTATTTTTTACAAAGTACCCTTTCCCCGGAACCGATCCCAGCACCCCGGTCTTCTTTAAATGTTTATACCCTTTTTCAGCTGTGTCCCTGGAGATCTCAAATTCGAAACTTAACTCGTTAATAGAAGGAAGGACATCATTCTCTTTCAATACGCCCTCGCTAACAGCCTTAATAATACAGTTGGCCAGTTGCAGATACTTGGGAGTTGCCGAATAGTAGTCAATAAAAAGATGTTTGAAAATAAGAGGTTGCTTCATTACCAGGCCTTCAGTTATTTATCAAACTTACATTAAAATACAAATACAGGACACGAGTTGTCTTAAGGGCCCGTTCCTGTCAAAAATCGCAGAATGCAGACGCAAAACGCTATAGCCGGCGTTTTCGAAGCCTATGGAAGTCTGGGGGAATAAACGGCATGCAAAGGCATCGAATACACTGTTTTACAGCTGTTAGAAGGCCCTTTTTTAACCATGACAGTACATGATAGGCATGAAATGGGATACATTTATCTTTAATTTTCAATTGCTTCCATACGAAAAATCGTTAATCAATGGCTGTCATCCTCGGTGTTCTCTTCCACTTTATAGGAGGCTTTGCTTCTGGTAGTTTCTATATTCCTTATAAAAAAGTAAAGGGTTGGCACTGGGAGAGCTATTGGATCGTCGGTGGCCTGTTTTCATGGCTGATTGTTCCCCCCGTTGCAGCATACCTTACCGTTCCGGGGTTTGCCGATATTATCCGGCAGACTGACATGTCCACTCTTGGTCTTACTTATTTATTTGGTCTGCTATGGGGAATTGGAGGATTAACGTATGGCCTTGGTGTCCGTTATCTGGGCGTTGCACTTGGAAGCAGTATCATCCTTGGCCTTTGCATGGTCTTCGGTTCTTTGATACCTTCTATTTATTATGATATATCGCCTAAAGAAGGTAAAGATACATTTAGCATGATGGTCAATTCCAACTGGGGACTGATCGTTTTAGCCGGTCTTGTCTTATGTGTTATTGCGATCATCATTTGTGGCAAAGCAGGAACGATGAAAGAAAAACAATTGACTGGCGGCACCATGACTGACCCGCATGGATTGAAAATGAGAACTGAATACAAATTTGGGCTTGGCATTTTTGTTTCGATCGTATCAGGTGTTTTAAGTGCCTGTTTCAATTTTGGCCTTGAAGCCGGCAATCCGATGTCTGTGGTAGCTAATACCAATTGGAAATTGGCCAATCCTGCTGAAGAAGGAGATTTTTTATACAGGAATAATGTGATTTATGTCGTGTTGCTTTGGGGTGGTTTAACTACTAACTTCATCTGGTGTATGATCCTCAATGCGCGGAATAAAACGTTCGGAGATTATACGAACAAAAAAACGCCATTAAGATCCAACTATATTTTCGCTGCATTGGCCGGGACAACCTGGTTCCTGCAATTCTTTTTCTATGGTATGGGCGAAAGTAAACTTGGCAATGGCCCAAGTTCATGGATACTCCATATGGCGTTTATCATTTTGGTAGCAAATATGTGGGGGATCGTTTTAAAAGAATGGAAGGGAGTAAATAAGAATACGAAAATAACAATAGCTATAGGAATTTTCGCGATCATATTGTCTGTCCTGGTAGTTGGGTATGGCAATAAGTTGCACCTGGCATCACTGGATCAATGATAAACAGGTACCTTTCACCAAAGGAAATTCCGGCGGTTACTCCTTTCGACAGTAAAGGAAACGAAATAAAAAAATTGAACTAAAACTTGGTTATGAGTATCCGAACAAAATCAAATCCTCAAACACCTGTTGAGGTGGGAGATTTTAAGCATGTGAGTTATCTGTGGGATGATGCCAAAGCAGAGTCATTGGCGGGAGATGAAGTGGGTTTGCTCATCTACCGGTCCAATTTGCTTGGCGCCGATCTCCGCTTAACTAACTATGGTGGTGGAAATACATCCTGCAAAGCGATGGCCAAAGATCCTTTGACAGGTGAACAAACAGAAGTGATGTGGGTGAAAGGATCAGGCGGCGACCTGGGAACGTTGAAAAAAACCGGCCTGGCCGCTTTGTATGTCGACCGCTTACGCAGGTTAAAGAACGTGTACCGGGGCATTGAATTTGAAGATGAAATGGTGGAGCTTTTCAATCATTGTATTTATGATCTGAATTCAAAAGCTCCGTCTATTGATACACCCCTTCATGGTTTTCTTCCTTTCAAACATATCGATCATTTGCACCCGGACGCAGCAATTGCTATAGCTGCCGCAAAAGATAGTGAGCGGATCACAAAAGAATTATTCAGTGGTACTATAGGCTGGGTAAAGTGGCAAAAGCCGGGCTTCGATCTTGGCCTGCAATTGAAAAAATGTTTGGATGAAAATCCCGGCATCCGGGGCATTATGCTGGGCTCTCATGGTTTATTTACCTGGGGAGATACTGCCTATGAAAGTTATATTAATACCCTGGAAGTAATTGAGCGCTGTGCCGAATACCTCGAAGATCATAGTGGAAAAAAGAAACCCGTATTTGGCGGACCAAAGATTCAATCATTATCAAAAGAAAAAAGGTTAGAGCAGGCGGCAAGCCTGGCTCCTGTACTAAGGGGCCTTTGTTCTTCATCCACAAAGATGATCGGTCACTTTACTGATGATGACCGGGTATTGGAATATATCAACTCAAATGACCTCTCGAGATTGGCGCCGCTGGGCACCAGTTGCCCCGACCATTTCCTGCGCACGAAGATCAGTCCGCTGGTACTTTCCTTATCTGCCGGTGAGGATCTGAATGATGTATCCGGGATCAAAGAAAAACTGGCACCCGCATTTGAAGCATACCGGAAAATGTACGCTGATTATTATAACACATGCAAACATCCGAATAGCCCGGCTATTCGCGATGCCAACCCGGTTGTTATTCTTTACCCCGGTGTGGGCATGTTCACCTTTGCGAAAGATAAACAAACAGCGAGGGTTGCTGCAGAATTCTATATCAATGCAATCAATGTGATGAAAGGAGCAGAGGCCATTTCAGAATATACTTCGCTGCCGAGGCAAGAGGCGTTTAATATTGAATATTGGTTATTGGAAGAAGCTAAGTTGCAGCGAATGCCCAGGCCAAAATCCTTATCCGGCAGAATTGCCCTTATCACCGGCAGCGCGGGTGGTATTGGTAAGGCAATCGCCAAGAAATTTGCGGAGGAAGGCGCCTGTGTTATCCTTTCAGATAACAATTCGGATCGATTGCAGGAAGCAAGAGAAGAATTCAATAAGCAATACGGCAAGGACGCATTTGCCGCCGGCGTGCTGGACGTAACTAAATCCGATACCATTCAACAGACAATGGATATCGCGGCGCTGGCTTTTGGCGGAGTCGACATCATAGTAAACAATGCCGGTCTTTCCATTTCAAAACCTCTCGAAGAACATAGCGAACAGGATTGGGACCTTTTATATGATGTGTTGGTAAAGGGCCAGTTTCTAGTCACGCAAAAAGCGGTGAAAATAATGCGTCAACAGGGCTTGGGTGGTGATATATTAAATATTGTAAGTAAAAATGCCCTGGTCAGCGGGCCAAACAATGCCGCATATGGGTCAGCCAAATCAGCACAATTACATCTTTCGCGATTGAATGCTGCCGAGCTGGGAAAAGATAAGATCCGTGTGAACGTAGTGAATCCTGACGCAGTCATTTCCGGAAGTAACATCTGGAGCGGTGGATGGGCTGAAGGACGGGCGAAGGCTTATGGCATTACGGTGGCAGAACTACCATCTTATTATGCAAAGCGGACATTATTGAATGAAATTATTAACCCCGATGATATTGCCAGTGCATGTTTCGCATTTGTTGGCGGGCTTTTGAATAAATCGACAGGAAATGTATTGAATGTGGATGGTGGTGTAGCGACGGCATTTGTGAGGTGAAAAAACAGGGGCTGAGGGTGAAATAACGGTAGAAGGATACTCGGATATTGGGATATTAGGATATTGGAAGTCACTAATATTACTGTAACCCAAATTTGACTATATGTCAGAGAGTATTCTCCTGGAGGATTTAGAGATTTATCAGCTCGCGCTTGAGATTGGGGAAGCTGTTTTGAAAATAGTCAGCGATTGGAAATTCTTCGCGAAGAAAACAGTAGGAGGACAATTTGTTGAAGCCGCCGATTCTATAGCAGCAAACATTGGAGAGGGTTATGGACGTTATTTTTATAAAGACAGAAAGCAATTTTGCTATTATAGCAGAGGTTCGTTGATGGAGACCAAAACATGGGCAAAGAAATCTCTCAACCGGGAATTTATTTCTAAAGAGTCATTTGATCAGTTGGTCGAAAAATTAAAAACCCTTCATTTCAAGCTCAACAACTATATCAAAAAATTAAAACAAAATGTTCAATCTCCCAACATCTGAATATCCACCCCAATCTGTGAATATCTTAATATCCCAATATCTTAATATCCCAATATCTTAATATCCCAATATCTTAATATCTTAATATCCTAATCACCTAATATCCAAATATCCCAATCATAATATCATGCGCATCGCTTTCAAAATGAAACTGCACAAAGGATTTGAAGATGAATATAAAAAACGACATGACCGTCTATGGCCTGAACTGGAAGAACTCTTAAAAACAACCGGGATCAGCGAATACTCGATATTCCTGGACAGCGAAACGAATTTTTTGTTTGGTGTTTTAAAAGCAAAGGATCCATCTGCATTAAATAATTTACCTTCAAATCCCGTAATGCAGAAATGGTGGTCTTATATGAAGGACATCATGGAGAGCAATCCTGACAACTCGCCGGTCAGCATCCCTTTGAAAGAAGTGTTTTATTTGCCATAAATCATTTGATATGCAGCTAACAAAGTCGATCATACACGAGCACAACCAGCCATCTTTATCGGCACATAAAAAGAAATTTGATTTTGTTGCTGAAAATGTGGAAGGGTTGAAGGAAGTCATGCAAAAGCTAACAGACTTCCAGATAGCGATACCAAGCTGGGCATTGGGTTCAGGGGGAACCAGGTTTGGCCGCTTTCCGGGTGGAGGTGAACCACGCAACCTCGAAGAAAAAATCGAGGATGTAGGCTTGCTGCATGCTTTGAACCAATCAAGCGGAGCTATCTCTCTTCATATTCCATGGGACATCCCCAAAGATGCCAATTCGATCAAGACATTGGCTGCCATGCATGGACTAAAATTCGATGCAGTCAATTCGAATACATTCCAGGATCAGCCGGGCCAATCGGTAAGTTATAAGTTCGGATCGTTACAACATGTGGACAAGGCAGTGCGTCGTTTGGCAATTGACCATAATATTGACGTAATAAAACATGGCATTGACCTGGGCTCCAAAGCCCTGACGGTTTGGCTGGCAGATGGCTCTTGTTTCCCCGGCCAATTGAATTTCCGTAAAGCATTCCAACGGACCCTGGAAAGTTTACAAGAAATATATTCAGCTTTGCCTGAAGATTGGAAAGTCTTTGTGGAATATAAAGCCTTCGAACCTAATTTTTATTCAATGACGGTGGGAGATTGGGGTCAATCTTATTTATATGCCAGTAAACTTGGGCCAAAAGCCTACACGCTGGTTGATCTTGGACATCATCTTCCGAATGCAAACATCGAACAGATCGTTTCTTTATTATTAATGGAAAATAAGCTGGCCGGTTTCCATTTCAATGATTCCAAATACGGCGATGATGATCTCACCGTTGGCAGCATTAATCCTTATCAGCTCTTTCTTATTTTTAATGAACTGGTTGAAGGAATGGATGCCAGGGGAATGAATCATACTACTGATCTAGGTTGGATGATCGATGCGTCACATAATGTAAAAGACCCGCTGGAAGACCTTTTGCAATCCATCGAAGCTATCATGATCGCTTATGCACAGGCCCTTTTAGTAAATACGAAAGAATTAAGGCAGGCGCAGGATGTTAATGATGTGACCAAAGCACAGGAAATATTGCAAACAGCTTATCGAACAGATGTAAGGCCGATCATTGCCGAAGCAAGAATAAGTGCCGGGGGAGCTTTACAGCCTTTACAATTATTCAGGTCCTTGAAAGTAAGGGAACAATTGATAAAAGAACGGGGGAAAAAAACGGTGGCAACGGGATTATAAGTGGTCAGTGGTGAGTGGTGAGTGAGGGACTAATCGATAAATTTAATGAGTAATTCTTTTTCATCATTAAATTAATTGTTATGTTCTTACAGCTCGCGCACACCAGACTTGATGTGTACAAATTCTCAAGCCAGGTCACTTTGGAATGTTACCAGATAACAAAGAGGTTCCCAAGTGAAGAGAAATTTGGGTTAGTTCAACAAATAAGAAGAGCTTCAATATCTGTTCACTTGAACTTGGCGGAAGGCTGCTCACGAAAATCTGCAGTTGAAAGACGGAGGTTTTATGAAATATCGCGAGGTTCCTTAATAGAACTTGATGCGGCCATCGGTATAGCTTGTCAGCTTGGATATGTAACATTAGATGAATTGAAACCACTTGGAGAAACGATTGTCAAAACTTTTAAAATATTGAGTGGAATGATCAGATGAAGACACTCACCACTCACCATTCACCACTCATCATGAACAAACTTCCAGTAATAGCAATCTTCGACGTAGGTAAAACCAACAAAAAACTATTGTTGTTTGATCAGCAATACAACCTGGTATATGAAGAAAGCAAGAAGCTACAGGAAACAAAGGATGAAGATGGCTTTGCCTGTGAAGATGTAGCCAGCCTTACCGATTGGGTTAAAAATTCATCTAGTAAAATATTATCGGATGAAAGGTTTGATATCAAAGCTGTAAATTTTTCCGCTTATGGCGCCAGCTTTGTTTATCTCGACGATAAGGGAGAAGTAATTCTTCCACTATATAATTACCTGAAACCTTACCCTAAAAAATTACAGGATCAGTTCTATAAAACGTATGGTGGTGAAAGTGCAGTAGCGAAGCAAACTGCGTCACCGGTACTTGGGAATCTTAACTCGGGCATGCAATTATATCGCATAAAGTATGAAAAACCGGAACTATTTGAAAAGATCAAACATGCATTGCACCTCCCCCAATACCTCAGTTATATTCTTTCTTCGGCATTAAATACGGATATTACCAGTATCGGGTCTCATACTAACCTTTGGCACTTCCAGCAGAATAATTATCACAAATGGGTGAAACAGGAAGGAATACTTGAAAAGTTCCCTCCCCTGCTCCCCTGCACCAAAGTAGCAGCGCATATACAGAACTCTATTGCCATTGGAGCCGGATTACATGATAGCTCGGCAGCTTTGATACCTTACCTGTCGTCCTTCCAGGAACCATTCATACTATTATCAACGGGAACATGGTGCATCAGCCTGAATCCTTTTAATCATAGCCAGCTGTCCGATTATGAACTGGACCAGGATTGTCTCTGTTATATTTCCTATGAAGGCAAACCTGTGAAAGCATCGAGGCTATTTGCAGGTTATGAGCACGAACAACAGGTGAAGAGGTTGGCTGAACATTTCAATAAGCCATTGGACTACTACAGCACAGTGACTGCGGATACGGAGCTCCTTCAAAAAACAAAACAGGGTAAAGAGAAATTGCGAAAAAACGACCAAACTGCAATGGTAAGCCAGTCGGCTTTTGCAAAACGGGATCTGAAGGATTTTAAGAGCTATGAAGAAGCCTATCACCAGCTGATAGCCGATATTATTTTGCAGCAGACACGCAGTACTAATATTGTCTTAAAAGGAACCCGTGTAAAAAAGATATTTGTTGATGGAGGATTTGGAAATAATTCTATCTACATGCAACTGCTGGCCTTAGCATTTCCTGAAATAGAAATTTATGCTGCGTCAGTTGCGCAGGCGACGTCAATGGGGGCCGCCCTGGCTATTCACAAAGAATGGAACCCGCTTCCGGTTCCTGCAGGTATGGTGAACCTGAAACAATACAAAGTCGGTGATCCTTTAAATACAGTGGTTTAAATTTCTGAGAATATTAGCCGGTGAACTTGAAAATCATACAAACCCATACTTGAATTATACCTTATGAACGAAGAACTGTACGGAATAGATAAAGACCACGCTAATAAGCGGGCAATTGAATTGATTCCTGAAGACTTTTTCTGGAGTTGTATTGATGAATTGGCTCCTTTCGGATCCGACGAAGGTGACACGGCTTTAGCGGAATTTAGAGACTGGCGAAAGGCTAATAAGAATTCACCAACCATTGAATGTCTAAAATGGACGATTGAAGGTGTTGGCGAAATGGAATTCGACGACTACAACGATAGTCTGCTTTCAAGAGACAAAATAAAAAAGCAGATCAACAACGAAGATTTTGACGATCACCAATACATTTTTACCCTGGACATTTCTGTAATCGCCACCGGCTTCGGACAATTAGTTGACGAAGGAACAATTGAAGCACAAAACAAACCCATAATCAAAATAGCACTTGACCGGCAAATTATTTGGAGTGAGCTTCAAAAAAATTGGGAACATCGTGAGCAATATATTTCCTATTTAAATATTCTAAAAAGGGCATTGGACAAAGCCTGATCGTTGATAACTGAGGGTGATACTAACTATCAGCTTTATTTTATAATTTCAATTTCGACTTCAGGTTTAGGTTGACGAATCACCCGTGCCTTTTCCAAAGGAGTCATATGGACCGATAGGCAGCAAATACCAGCGCTGCAACAAGCCCTGGACGCTGAACATCATTTAAAACCAGACACATTGAAACGAACAGGAATATTAATTTTACTATCGCTCTTTTTTCTTAGTTCCAGTGGTCAAACAAAGTCTTCCGACTCTCTAACTCATTCCCGGAAAATTAAAGAGCAAGCGGAAATTATGGGACAATCCCTGCTAAAAAAAGACTTCAATTCATTTGCTAAGCTCACTTATCCAAAAATAGTGGAGATGATGGGAGGTGAACAGAAAATGATAGAAGTGCTGGAAAATGGATCGAAGGAAATGGAATTGGACGGAACTCGTTTTCTAAATGTAACTTTTGGTGAACCATCCAGGATCATAGTTGTAAAAAATCAGCTCCAATGCACCTTGCCCCAGACCATTGAAATGAAAGTTTCGGATGGCAGACTGGTTGTCAAATCGACATTAATAGCAATTTCGACCGACAAGGGTAAAGGCTGGTACTTTGTTGACGTTTCAGGCAAAGACATTCAAACTTTAAAAAAGACCCATCCAAACTTAAGCGAAGAATTATTAATCCCTGAA
>JANWHX010000176.1 GCA_025450235.1 Chitinophagaceae bacterium
ATCGTGATGGTTGACTTCACTACCAGGAAAAAAGAAACCGGCTTGATCGGAACGCAACGGGCATTAAATTATTCCATCGCCGGCGACAAACTAACAGTGACGCTGAACGATAGTACGACCCGGCTGCTCACCCGAATAGATGATGGATCGGGAACATTGGCGGGCACATGGCACCTGGCCAGTCGCATGAATAATGGGCAACCAGAACCCATACAAAAAGATGAGGAAACACTGAAGATAGTTTCGGGAAAAAGATTTCAATGGATAACCTTTGATCCGGAAAAAAACGAATTCATTGGCGGCGGTGGCGGCAATTATACCTATAACGATGGAAAGTATACCGAGAACATTGAATGTTATGCAAAAGACAGCTACAAGATCGGTAAGTTGCTTTCATTTGACGTCAGCATTAATCAAAATGTCTTGACACAGAAAGGGTTCAATGCAAAGGGAGAACCGTTGGTTGAAGAATGGAGGAAAGAGTAGAGGAGGGAGTTGGGAGTCGCGAGTCGGAAGTCGATAGTCGTTAGTCGGGCGTGATTTGCGGAGAAGTTTATTGCAAACTGTAGTTATTTCAAGTTTGGCTATTAGAAATTGAACCACATAAGACACATGAGAAAACATAGGATTTCACAACTTTTCCCGCCGAAAGTCGTGGATAGAATCTAGGTGTTTTTCTATTGTGTACTATGTTCGGAGCCAGTCCCGACGAAGGAGAGATGGCTCAAATATCTTACCGGGTTTTTCGGGAGGATTCAGTAAGGGACTACGTAGAATAATTGAGTAAGTTTTCTAAACCTGTGCTGAAATATACCATTGTGCAAAGCATATCCGGGAATTCAGACGGGAGGCATAGAATTTGAAAATAAGGTTTGCCAGCCACTGACATTATCTCCACTGCTTATTGACGAAACAGGTAAACTAACACTTATGAAGACTAAATCCCATTTGCTGCTTTATTTGTCGCTTTTTGCTCAGGTTTCCGCTCACCCACTGCCTCCAGGCCCCGGCGTTACTACAAAATTTATCAGGATCGACCAGTTTGGTTATTTGCCAGCCAGCAAGAAAATTGCCATCATCGTTGATCCGCAAACAGGATACAATGCTGCAGAATCATTTTCACCCGGCACCGGCGCCAATCAATACCAGGTGAGAAACTGGAACTCCGATGCAGTCGTGTACTCAGGCACACTGATCGTCTGGAACGGCGGCAACACACATGCACAAAGTGGTGATAAGGGATGGAAGTTTGATTTCAGCTCCCTGACCGCTACAGGGTCTTATTATATATATGACGTAGCCAGGAACGTGGGTTCTTATCGTTTCGAGATAAATAACAATGTATATAACGACGTGTTGAAACACGCGACAAGAACGTTTTTCTACCAACGGGTAAATTTTGCCAAACAACCACCTTACACGGATGCCAAATGGGCTGATGGTGCTGCATTCGGCGGCCCTAACCAGGATTATGCTGCGCGTTCAAGATGGGATAAAACCAATGCTGCTACTGCAAAAGATCTTCATGGCGGTTGGTTTGATGCAGGCGACTATAATAAATATACCACGTTCACATTAGCTCCATTGTGCACCTTTCTTGAAACGTACAGGATGCACCCTACTTATTTCAGTGACAATTATAATATTCCTGAATCGGGCAATGGCATTCCTGATTTGCTTGATGAAGTAAAATATGAGATCGACTGGCTGAAAAGAATGCAGGATGCTTCAGGCACGAATGGTTTATTCTTAAAAGTAGGAGTAGATAATTTTAATGCAGTTTCTCCCCCAAGCGGCGATAACAATCCGCGTTACTATGTGCCGGAATGCACATCTTCCACACTCACAGGCTGTGCAGTATTTGCGTTGGGTAGCACTGTATATAAATCTCTGGGCATAGCGGCAATGACAACTTATGGAAATGATCTCCTGACAAGATCAATCAATGCATGGAACAGGGCCAAGGTCACAACCAGCAATTTCAATACTTTTCAAACCACCTGCGACGACCAGAACATAAAATCCGGTGATGCCGACCAGGGTGTCGCCTCGCAAAAAGATATGGTGGTGACGGCTGCCGCCTATTTATTTGAAGCCACCGGCAGTAGTGAATACAAGAATTGTTTTGATACCATGTACTCAAAATCGCAGCCATATTCCTCCAACTGGTGGGGACCTTATTATCCTGCAGTAGAAAGAGCGTTGCTGCGGTATACTAAAATAGCGGCTGCGACAGTTACGGTAGCTAATAATATAAAAAATCAGAAAGCAAATCAAAATGGAGTATTAAGCATCAACGACTATAATAACCAGATCGACCTTTACCGTTCTTCCATGCCCGATGCGCAGTATCACTGGGGCAGTAACCAGGTAAAAGCAAATGCGGGTCTTGACAATTTTGATTTCGTAACCTTTACAATCAATACAGCGCAAAGCAATACATATAAAGAGGCAGGAGAGAGTTACCTGCATTGGTTTCATGGCGTGAATCCAATGGGAAAAGTTATGCTCTCAAACATGTATGCGTATGGTGGCGATAGTTGTGTGAATGAATTCTATCATAGCTGGTTCAATAACGGAACTGCCTGGGATAATGTATTTACTTCGCTTTATGGCCCACCGCCAGGGTATGTCCCGGGTGGACCGAACAAAGATTTTTCTATTCCATCTATGACACCGCCAGGGGGACAACCACCACAAAAAAGTTATAAAGAATGGAATACCGGGTGGAACGGTACAGCTAATGAGAATTCATGGGAGATTACAGAACCAGCTATCTATTACCAGGCAGCCTATATCAGTTTACTCGCCAGGGTAATGGCTACAGCTTTGACGAACCCACTGCCTTTGCATAGCATCAGCATTGCAGCGGAAAGAAATGGACCCACTGTGCAGTTGACCTGGGAAGTAGATCATGCAGACGAATCAAAATTCTTTGAAGTGGAAAGGTCAGTGGATGGTATTCGTTTTACCAGGATCGGGCAGGTTGATGCAGCAATGAATATTACCCGTTATAATATTACAGACAACGCGGCGGATCCCGGTAATATTTTATATTATCGCATAAAAGAAACAGGATTGCAGGATGAAGTGCATTATTCATCTATAATAAAAATAGCGGCAACGATTGATAAGGATAATTTATCAGCATATCCAAACCCTGTCCTTGAACAATTAGTTTTAAGCGGGTATGCGGATGAAAACGGTTTACTGGAGCTTAGAATATTTGATGTTTCGGGCCAACTGATCGGGTTCCAAAAATGGATGCAATCCAAAGGGAATTATTCAAGACATATACCGGTTGGTCATCTGTCAAAAGGTATATACTGGGTGCAGGTGAGCAATAAAGAAAAAAGCATGCAGGTAAAGATCAGTAAACTATAAAAGACTCCTCACGGTCGATAGTCTTTGGTTGTGGCATTAAAAATCGAATGTTCTTCGAGCCCCGAAGAAATGCATCAAATTGAACCATCCTTCTCCCGAACGTTCAGGACGTCGCGACAGGTTCCGAACCCAGTACACAATAGAAATAGACATCGTCTATCCGCGCTGTTGGCGGGACAAGTTGTGAAAGCCTTTGTGTCTATGTGGTTCAATAAAAACCTATTCAGGGTATCCAACCATCAGCTATTGGCGGAAATAGCAGAATTGTTGTAACGTTTTCACCAACCGGGACTCTAACTAGTACGGGAAATATTTCCGCAGGAAAATTATTGAATAACCAAAAAAGAAAATTATGGATATCGCTAATCAGCAAGCCGCAAAAGTTCAACAGCTTTTGAAATATACCTATGGTCTTGTACCAATCGTAGCAGGTGCGGATAAATTCACCAATCTTCTCACGAACTGGGAAGGTTACCTCAGCCCGACAGTTGTAAATATGTTGCCTTTCAGCGCCTCCACCTTTATGTCGATCGTAGGCGTCATTGAAATTATCGCGGGGCTACTGGTATTAATTCGCCCGCGGATTGGAGGATATGTTGTGATGGCATGGCTGGCAGCCATTGCCCTTCAATTGATCATCGGGCAGCAGTTTTATGATGTTGCCGTAAGGGACCTGGTAATGGCGATCGGAGCTTTTTCATTAGCAAGGCTCTCGTCAGCCTATGAAGGCCAAAAGTCAGTGCAATATGCAAAGGCGTGATGGGAGTCGGGAGTCCTGAGTCAGTAGTCGACAGCTAACGGATGCAGTCTCCCACAAAGGCACAAAGTGCACTAAGGAACTGAATCCAGAGAAGCATTTGTTTGTAATTGCCTCATAAGTTATAAACTCTATAAAACAATAAAGCCTTTTCGTTTCAGAAAAGGCTTTATTCAACAATTGAATATCGGAGAAAAGAAATTATTTTGAACTCAGATCGGCCCTGTAAAACAGAATCTCATTCCAGCGTTTTTCTACACAGTTTGCATAGTCTGCCAGCCAGGAGTCCCATGCGCCCGCTCCATATATAGCGTTATATCTTTCGCCGGTTGTTTTGCTGGATGATGGATCCAGATCTTTCAAGCCTCCTTTTAACCTGGTGACGGTTGCTATTTGGGGGTCACCTGAATGGACCGCATTATAAACGGCTACACTTTCATTACCGGCTTCCCAGACCTTCTTCAGCTTCTTGAGCATGTCTGTCATTTTAACGATCATACCCGGCTTTGGAAACAGATGACCAATTACGATCTTATCAGCGTAGTCGGTTAGTTGTACGGTACTCATGTCAGCATTGAACTCGCTATAGGATGCACCCCCGTTTCCGGTTGTTAGCGGGGATACATTATTATCCCAGTCCATTTGATGTTCCTTGCTTATATCTCCGCGGCCATCCATTCCCGCCCAGCTATTAGGTCCCTCTGTTACATGAAAAGCGCCGTATTCAGGACCTGATTGTACTTCAAATACCCGCCATTTCCAGTCGCCTTTGTGGTATTTCTGTGCATGGGCGGCGAGGGCTTTTTGAAATGCAGCAATTTTGTCCGGTTTTGGTGTAACCCTGAATGTACTAACTACAGTTTTGTTCTGGCTTATTCCCAATAATGGAACAAGCATGCAGAGAAGAAAGATCTTTCTCATGTGTTTTAATGTTTTTTAAGTGGTTAAAAAAGTAGGAAAGGTGGCGTCGTAATAGGGGGGAAGAAAAGGTAATAAGAATTTATGACAGGTCAGAAATATTTCTTGTTTGTGCGATTTCATAATTGATTAAAATCAAGATTGAACAATTTAGCCAACAAAGCCTTCAGAATCGTTGAAGGCTTTGTTGTTTGTCTACGGAGAAGGGTAATTATTATAAAGGCCCTATTTGGAACTCAGATCAGCCCGGTAACGGAGTAATTCACTCCAGGAATCTTTAAGATATTCCCGGAGCAGTTCTATATAATTATCAAATGAATCTTCGCCATTTGCCTTTTCATATCTTGTTTTGAAACCTTCTTTCATAAATCCCGATTCTCTTTCTTTTAAACCCGTTTTATATCTTGTTACCAGGGCAAATTGAGCAGGTCCCGATGAACTGGCACTATAAACGGCGACTGATTGGTTACTTGCCTGCCACGTTTTTTTCATTTGAGTGATCACTTCTCTTACTTTTGGCCCCCAACCTAATTTTGGAAACCAGTGCGTGATATTAATTTTATCGGAATAGTCTCCCATTGCAACTGTGCTGAGAGAATCTTCAAATACTGAATATGACGTGCTGCCCCTGTCCGTAAGATAAATGGCAACACTCTTGTTCCAGTCGTTGTTGTGTTCAACACTGATGTCCCCGCGGCTATCAAGAGCCGTCCAGTTTGTTGGCCCCTCAACAATATGGTAGCCGTTCGCGTCGGGTCCGCTTAGAATGACAAACACTCTCCACTTCGTATCACCGGTATGATATTTCTGTGCATGAGCGGTAAGGGCTTTTTCAAATTCAAGTACTTTGTCGATTTTGGGGAATACCCGGTTTGCACTGACAAGGTTTTTTGTCTGGCTTATTCCTAACATAGGAACGAGCATGCAGAGAAGAAAGATCTTTCTCATGTGTTTTAATGATTTTTAAGTGTTTAAAAAGTAGGAAAGGTGGCGTCGTAATAGGGGGGAGCCGGCCAATGTAGCGATAATGGATGAAAGGAACTATTATGCCGTGATTATTTACCAATTGTCTATAAAACAACCTCTTCATGTCCCGGTAGTGGAAGAGAAGAGGTTTATCAAAGATTTGCGGAGTAAATATCGCTGGTAGTAATCACAAATCGAATTACACAGCAAGCCGCCATTTATCCTCTGCGGTCCTCCTTATCCTAAAGGCGGTTCTCTGTGGGCCATCATCGTATTTAGAAATTGTTCGATTCGCTCCATCACCATTCCCAAAGTTTGGGAAGTGCAACGTGGCGCCGTCGCGTAGCTGCGAGAAATATAAAAAGCCTCCCGACAAGCAGGAGGCCTCAAACTCTTTAGAGCAAACCTTAACCCTTCAAACCTTAAACCTTCAAACCTATTCCTTCTTTACATTGATCAAGGCTCTCCTGTTACGGCTTCGTCCGTCAGGATTGTCACGACCATTAAGAAGTTCCATTTCTATCGGGCAGCAGGCCCCGAAAGAAACAAATGTTACGCGGCTCTTGTCAATTCCTTTCTTAATAAGGTAATCAGCGCAGGCCCTCGCACGTCTATCGGAAAGTATTGCATTATATTCTGTAGTACCAAGCCCGTCGGTATAACCGGATATCTGGATCGTTGAAGTCGGGTTTTCCATCATAACCGAATAAATAGAATCCAGCTTGTTAACGGCTTCTCCCTTCAATAAGCTTCTGTCAAAATCAAAGAAAACGGTCACCACGTCTTCAACCTTGATCACTAATGGTTCCGGTTCCTGTGGTTTTTCTTCAGGTTTCTTTTCGATACAGATGGTCACGTTGATCAGGTTATCGGTTAACAGATCAGTTTCATCCGTTTTTTCGGGCCTGAATAAAGAGGCTGATTCAAGGTAATTATCTTTATTGATCGTTAATGAAAGTGCACGGTAGATTTCCGTCCCGATTTCAAATGCAAATGTTCCGTTAGCATCAGTAGTTGTCGTCCAGGTTTTGCCGGATACATCTTTTAAAGTCACTTCGGCGTCAGCAGCCGGCTTATTTTCACTGCAATCATTGATAAGACCAGTCAGGCGCTTATTCTTTGGAGCCTTTCTTACCTGGTATGTTTCAAGGCAACATCCGCCATCACGGTCTGAGCTGAAGATTGCATTGGCTAACAAGGAAGTATTTTCGGAAGCATAAAAGTAGATATCATCTTTCTGTGAATTAACCGGGTGTCCCATATTTTCCGGAGCGCTCCATGTCATTTCACTTCCTTTGGCTGTAAACAAATCATAGCCACCCATGCCTTGTCGTCCGTTAGAAGAAAATACAAGGGTCGTACTGCTGTTGTGATAAAAAGGAG
>JANWHX010000177.1 GCA_025450235.1 Chitinophagaceae bacterium
ACGATATTCTCCCAGGCCACCACTTTTCCCGTGTTGGCATTCACTCTTTGAAATTTAATATTCGCATGATCTTTTTTGTCCAGCATATCGAGGCTGAGTTCACTCTGCTGAACAGCGCTAAAAAGTTTTACGGGGATATTCACCAGGCCAAAGCCGATGGCACCGCTCCATATTGCTCTCATAATTTTTTAATAAAGACATGAAATTCCTGTGCCAAGATGAAATAAAAGACCGGCCAAAATAAGCCGGTCTTTCTTGCTGATAGGAAATGGTTTAATTACTCATTTCTTCAAATCGTTACTGTCTATTCCCCTGTATTAAAAATTTCGTGCCATAAAAATCTTAACGGAACTAATACTCAATATGGCGTAAATGGGGAATTTTTTCAACAAATAACTGAATTATAAATTAATGCAAGGGAATAAAAATGGTATAAAAATTTCAGTATTAATCTTCAAAAATAAATTATGCAGCAAGGCGGAACCCAACGAAAAGTGCGCAAACCACAGAAACAACAAAGACCGGGTTCCGAACGCAAAATGCGACCGCATCCCGTCTTTGACCACCCTGAAGTAAAAGGCAATGGGAAGCTAAAAAATAAAATTGCGCTGGTTACAGGAGGTGACAGCGGTATTGGCAAAGCCGTAGCAATACTGTTTGCTAAAGAAGGTGCTGATGTTGTAATTGCGTACTTAAAAGAACATAAAGACGCCAGGGACACAAAAAAGATCATTGAAGAACAATATCGGCGAACCTGCCTGCTGATGCCTGGAGATATTTCGATAGAGAAACATTGCCGTGTGGTGATCAAAAAAACAATGAAGCAATTCAAACGCATTGATATCCTTGTAAATAATGCGGCCCTTCATTATGAAAATAAAAAACTGGAGAGCCTCTCCACGAGAGAGCTGCTCAGGACTTTCGAAACAAACATTTTTTCTTTTTTCTGGCTTACGAAAGCTGCATTGCCCGCTATGAAAAAAGGAAGCTGCATTATTAATACCTCTTCTGTGACTGCCTACAGGGGGAGTGCAGGTCTCCTGGACTATTCTGCTACCAAAGGGGCCATCGTTTCTTTTACACGAAGTCTGTCTTCCAATCTTATAAAAAAAGGTATCCGTGTTAATGGTGTCGCCCCCGGCCCGGTGTGGACACCGCTTATTCCATCAAGCTTTAATTCCAGGAAAACTTCCGAATTCGGCAGCGATTCGCCGATGCAAAGAGCGGCTCAGCCTGTAGAGATAGCGCCAAGTTATCTTTTCCTGGCTTGCAATGATTCGAGTTTCATATCGGGGCAATTTTTACACCCTAACGGTGGTGAAATCATCAACGGTTGATAAAATCATTGCTTCTGACCTTTACTTTATCGATGATTTTGAATGGCACGAAAATTTCGCTCTCATTTCTGCAAATCAATTTTTTTATCCAAAAACAATATGTATGAAAAAAGCAGCAGTCGCTTTATCGGCCCTGGCATTGATTATATGGGCCTGTAACAATGAAACCAAGGACAGCGTCGAAAAGGCGGATTCAGCTAACTCCGCTAAGATCGATTCACCCGGTGTTACCAATGAGCCAATAAAAGCAGATGAAGAAAGTGCTTCCTTTATGGTTCGTGCTGCCGATGGCGGTATGACAGAAGTACAATTGAGTCAAATGGCACAGAGCAAGGCCGCGGACGCTAAAGTGAAAGGTTTCGCGGCGATGATGGTGCATGACCATTCGGCTGCCAATGACCAGGTAAAGATGTTGGCGAATCAGCGCAATGTGACATTACCTGATTCGGTAAGTGCTGACAATAAAAAGAAGTCCGGGGATTTGAGCAAAAAATCTGGTAAAGCATTTGATAAAGCCTATATGGACGCAATGGTAAAAGACCACGAGGGAGCTGTCGATCTTTTCGAAAAGTCAGCAGACAAGGTCAATGATACCGATTTGAAGACATTCATTAATAATACACTTCCGAAAATTAAAATGCACCTGGATTCTGCCCGCGCTATCCGTAAGTCGTTAAAATAAAACTGTATCCGTGCCCTATTTTTAAAAAGGATAGCCAATCCCAAGATTGTAGATAACATTCTCCCTTCGCCAATGACCATCCAGCATACGGATCTGGTTCATCACCCATGGATTTTGTTCCCATGGTTTACGCAATGCAAATGCCACGTCAAATCTTATGACGAATAAGGTAATATCAAACCGAAGCCCTGCTCCGGCATCCACAGCTAACTGACTTAAGAATTTACTTGTGAATTGCGCACCAGGCTTGTGTGTATAATTACTGTCATTTACGAGCCAGATATTTCCGGCATCGATGAACAAAGCGCCATACAATGGACCAGTGATCCTGAAACGATACTCCGTATTTAACTCCAGTTTGATATCACCTGTTTCTTCACCCAGGAAATTTGATGTAACGGGATATTTATAAGTACCCGGCCCGACAGAACGGCTCCTGAATCCACGAAGGCTATTATTTCCTCCAACAAAAAATTGTTTGATAAAAGGCAATTGCACCGAATTGCCGTAAGGGATACCAACCCCTGCTATGATCCTGTTTGCCCAGGTAGAGTATAGTCCCAGTCTGCGATAATAGCGCCCATCGAGCTCGATCTTGGCAAACTGCGCAAAAGGGACTCCTTGTATAGTGACTTCTTTACCCGCTTTTGCGTTGGCGCCGGATATAAGCCCGGCTATGTTACCCGAGATTTCAAACAGCGCGTTAAAGTAATACGCATTTTCCGGTCGCAATCCATTCGCCAACTGGTTATAATTATATTGATACGTAGAGCCAAGAATAAATTGTTTTCTTATCGCCTGCGCAAGCAGTGTGTCCTGGCGGATTAGAAGATGATATGCCTCGGTAACGTTCATCGGGCGAACATAATTGACGCTGAAAGGATAAAGCTCATGTTGTTTCTGAACACTTTCCTTCCATAAATAGCCGTAACCAAACCGGAAAGAATTTAGAGTGTACAACTTTGTGCGGTTCATTACATCGTACCCGACCACAATATTAGTCCTTGGCAGATATCCGCTGTTGCTTTTGAATTTTTTGAAAGGAACAAAAAATCGCGGTATTGCAAAATTGATTTCGCCGCCATAACGGAGCACGTTATGCCCTTTCAATGCCCCACTAAACTGAACATCTGACCCCGTATAAAGACCTACGCTCAACTGCTCACCTTTGCGAAACGTATTCCTGTTCTTCCATTTGAGCGAGAATACAGAACCATTCAGATTATTCGACCTGGTTATTGTTGTAACCTCAGCGCTTAGGGACTTCTTCGGCAGAGGAGTCAGGTAATAAAATGCATCCAAATAGGCCGAATCAGTTTGGGAATTGATGGCAAACCTGTTCTTCACGAATTTGAAGACGTCAAGGTTGGCGAGACGACTAAGCGTGAAGTTATGATCGGTCCTGTTGTATACATCCCCGGGTTCAAATTTCATTATGTCAGCAAATAACGCTGGTTTAAATCTATTCCTCCTGTCAATAATATAATAACCTTTGTAATACTCACCTTCGCTCCTGCTAGTGTCGATCTGTGCCGTATTGAGGCTATACCCTGCGTAGATCTGAACGTTCCTGATCCGGTAAACCTGTTTTGCTTCAGCCGGAATATCGGCCTTTATTGTTACATACATGTTTACAAGATGATTACCAATCGTGGTATCTGTTTTCAATAAAATAAAATCAGGGCTGAAAAAATAAAATCCATTTTCTTTCAGGTATGCATCAATCCGCACCCGCTCGGCTCTGATCACATCTATATCAAACGGTTTACCGGGTACAAGCAAGGTATTATCAATGCTTTTACGAATAGTTGAAACCAATTCAGTACTGTCATCAGGAAAATGAACTGTTGCAATTTTATATTGGGGGCCCGCCTCTGCCTGGTATGTTGCGCGGGCCTTTTTTCTTCGTACAACTGTATCACCTGTAACCTTTGCACGGAAATAGCCTTTATTTTCAAGATGATTTTGCAGCCGCAATTTATTCTGGTCGAGGTCGAGTTCGCTTAGCAACACCGGGGGTTCGCCATTCTTGTCTCTTATTTTTCCAAAAATGGAATTGTCTTTGCTTTTGCGGAATAAGCTATAGATGGATAGCTTAACACGGAGACCTAAGAATTTTGAATTAGGCTTTGGCCTTGTTAATCCCCCAAGGTCCTCCTGTAAGACTTTTTTCTCGCGGACCGTAGAAGTGCCGCTGACTGATACCCTGGCACCGGTGTATAATTTATCACCAGCCGGTATATGCCTCGTGTTGTTGCAACCGGCAAAAATAATACAACCAGCAAGCACAATGATGATGAAGTTACCCGTTTTCATCCTTAATTATTTGTATACCGAACGCCATCCACCCGCTGCTTTTTCTTTCTTCGGATTAATTCTGTAAAACGATTATAGTCCACACTGATAATAAAACTCAGACCCGATTCGACAATGTATCCGTCAACAATTCCTTCGTATGCATTCTTGCGATAAAAACGCAACGCATACCTTCCGTCACGGCTAATGGCATAGTTGAGAGACAAATTGCCAATGATGTTGCTGGGTTTTTGGTTGCTGTTTTTTGGACCTTCAAGCTCATAATTACTTCCGACAGCTATCGTAAGACGGTCACTCAACACCCGTTTACTTATGCCAATATTCAGATCAGTCCGGTTTCTTCTGTCGCCCGTAGTATAATCATCTGTGGAGACTACATCAAATGTAAGATCAACACCATCAATAAGACCCGCAGCCAGTTTGTTAAGCTGACTCGTGAGTAGCTTACTCACGCTTTGCCGCGCATAGGAACCCGCATTAAACATGGGAGAGCTGCTTTCTAATGGATTTTCGCCGACAAAACGATTCAATAATAAAAGAGAGAATACTTGTTTGTCCACCTCTCCGGTCTCCTGGCGCAATTGCTCCAACCGGCTCTCAACCTGGGTTATTATATCATTTGAAACTCCATAGTTCTTGTCTGTCGGAAGTACAATGTCAAATCTGATCTTCGGTTGCAATAATTCCCCGGTCAGGAACAACTGAACTTCAAATGGCAATTTTTGCATGTATGTATTTCGTATCGCCTGGGAAGAAGCTGCAATTCGACTCTCCACCAGGTCAATAGGAGCTGTATTGGCAATATATGTTGCCTTTACATCCATTGTCGCTTTCGTGGGCTCATTTAACCAGACAATCTTACTTCCTTTTTGAATGTCAAAACGACGATGAAGGAAATTAAACGTGATCTCATATGCTCCCTTGTCTATTTCATAGGTTCCAATAAGAGTTATCTTACCGCTCGGGTCTATACCTGTCGATAATAATGCTTCGCCCTGTAAATTCAAAAAATCGCCATTCGCTTCATCAAGAACAATATTAAAAATTGCTTCCTTTCTTATTTCAATATTAGTAGTAATATCCATTCCCGTGATCCCTGATACATTGAGCGAATCATAAGCATGAAACAGAGAATCATTTTCCGGTGCATCCATGTCTACAAATTCAACGATGCCTTCTCTCTCCACTACACCCGGTTCCCGTTGGGGGATGGCCACAAAAAGATTTGTTCCCTCGTTTACTGTTATATTACCGTCAACTATGGGCCTGGTCTCACTGCCGTCGATATGCAATCTCGAGGTGATGAATAATTTCCCATAATAGATCTTATTATCTTTTTTTGTTGAATTCAGGATCTGGAAATTTGTAGTAGTCAGATCAAAATCAAAAAAGTAATTAGTGAAATTTGGAGTTTGAATAAGTCCGTTCAGTATGAGTTCGTTGTTTGCAGTATCCCTGATCACAAAATTGTCGAAATGAAAACCGTTTCGGGTAACTGTAACTTTTTGCCCATCCATTCGGAACTGGCTACCGAGTGCGCTAATAGCAAAGCTCGTTTTATCAAAATTCAGCGGCCCGTCAATCTTCATTTCTTCCGTTGTTCCTTTAATCGTGATGTCTCCGTTCACACTGCCGGAAGCATTTTTGATCATGTTGCCAAAAGCTCCCTCAATGCTAGTCAGCTGTAATTGTCGTATAGCGAGTTGAAGGTCCAATGCTATATCCTTGTCGCCCTGCGGGGCAAATGAACCGGTAAGTTCAATGTCGTTGCCTCTCCCGGTAATCGTCGCCTTGGTGTTAAAACGATTTCCCGATGTATTGTCCACTTTTATCACGGCATTTCCAAGGGTATCCCCTTTCATGCTAAGATCATTGATGGTCAGATCGCTGGTAAAAACGGGCTGCCGCAAAATATTTCTAAAGGTTACGTTTCCATTCATCGAGCCATTCACCAGCAATGAATCAGATTCCGTAAAAGCAGTGATAGTAGATAGTTGAAAATTAGTGAAGCTTGCTGTCAATTGGCTGCTTTCACCCTGGAGAGTTAGCCTTTGTTCTTTATTCTGAAGAGTAAAATTAGATGCGATAATATTATCTTTCGTAATAGTAAGCGAGTTGTTCGGAGAAATTGTCCATCTTTCGTAATTAAGTAATAAACTATCCGGCCGGAGATTCACCGCATAATTTCCATTTGGCGTTTTATTCACAATTCCTGCGAAGTAATACTTATTTTTTGCTGCTTTGTCGTCAATACCAAGATTGAAATCAATCCGGTTGTTTGAGGCCGTAGCATTAAGCCTGGTATGATATATATTTAACCCTATTCCTTTAATTTGCTGAACATCGCCCGCAAGCCGTATTTCGTTGTCGGTTGTGTTTATGTTTACATTAAGACCGTGTATTTCGTTACCATTGTATTTGACATACGCCGTATTCATTGTGGCCGTTAAGCCCTCGCCGCTTGCAGCTCGTCCCTTAATGTATACAGGCTCAAATGAATTCAACCCCGGAATAAAGGCTGCCAATACCGGCGCATTGCCTATATCAGCAGTGAATGAGAAATTATATGGCTGAACATCTGCGATCGCCCCCGTCGGGGTGACTGAAAAATAGGGTTCAATGCTTTTTTGAAAAATCTTTCCCAGGTCAGTATAGCGATATTGACCACTGATCCTGGCATTAGCAACATCACTCTTAATTTCCATGAATTGCGCCGTATCTGTCCTTCCGGCTATAAATCGAAGGGTATCTAATGACAAACGTTGAGAAGACGACACAAATAAAGCTTTTGTTATTAGTACGTTCGCTTCCAGGTAATTTTTATTCATTACCGGAACATCCGCATCTATCTTTCCACGGACCACCAATGGTTGAGTCGTGAGATGCAGGGGAAGCGTTTTGATGCTATCGATCATTCCAGCAAATCTGAAGGAAGGATTTGCCGAAAGGGTACCGGTGGCCGTTCCATTAAGGGCAACATTCGGATCATTTATATCCGCATTCACGGCGAATGAATTCTGCCGAAGGCTTCCATCAAGGTTGATATTCCGGTACAAATAATCGTTGTAACCAACAGCGTATACAGGCCCTTTGAACTTTATATCCATTTTTTCAGGAGTAAATCCCTTTCCTGAGATTGTCAGGTCAGAACTGATTGTACTCAACTGATCATTTCGGAGGATAGATCCAATATTTAATGAGTTTGTTTTCACCAATGCGGTGTATGTAGCAGCATCAGGATTGCTAAGGTTTGTAAACCGTCCATTCACTGATACCGCACCCACGGAAGTTGCAATGGCAAGATTAGCCGACAAATTATTGATTGATCCCGCAAGCGTTCCATGCGCATTAAACTCTTCCGGCAGATTAACTTGCTCATTTGACAACCGTCTGCCAGTGAATAATGCAATATCTGTTTGACTGGTGTGTAATCTCTTTATGGTTAATCTCGCTCCGGTGCGGGTGGGATCATTATTTGCTGCCAGGCTACCACTGGCATTTATTTGTGTGTTCTTCAATCCATCAAACTGCAGATCTCTGATGTGCATTGACTGTAATGTGCCATTTCCCTGCAGGTTTATGAACCAGGTATCATTCGGATTTGAAAACGCAGGTTGTGAGCGTAATTGAGGTGCGAACGCCAATATGTCCTTTACCTGCACATGACTGTTTTCAATATCCGCATCGATCTGCGTCCTTTCAAAATTCCGGGCGAAGGCTTTGTAAGAATCGTACCGAAGCAGCGCATAACGTTTTACCTCACTTCCGGGTGTCCGGAGAAGCAGGTCTTTTAAATAAGCCTGATTATTTGCATATAAAACATCGGCCTGTAACTCGTTTAAGACAAAGCCGCTTTGCTCCTTAAATTCTCCTTTCCTGATCTTGCCCCCTATCGAGTCCTGATTTAATAATAGATCGTCTATCTGCAACGTTAATCCTGCCAACTTTAAATGTGAATAATCTATTCCGTTTGTTTGCCGGGGACTGTTATCATTGTCAAATTGGAGACTACTGTTATTAAAGTCCAGTGATACTACTTTTATATCCCACCCGGCCTCCGACTGGCTTTCCACTTCCTGTTTTACTTCTTGCACCACTTCCCTCGCCTCCTGCTTTCTACCGAGGCGTATAGCGGCGATAGTATTCTCAAGTGTGACATCCTGCAATTCAATGATACGACTATTCAAGTCAATCTTGTTTGGCTTTAAATTCAGCTCTCCAAGATCGATGTTAGCATAAGTAGCCGACACATCATTACGATAATCCAGCTTAAAGTTTTTTACATTGACCTGATTAAACGCTAAATGGAGCGCAGTTGGCTCTCTTGCTTCGATCTGATCTTTTATTTCGGGTTCGGGACTTGCCAGCGGTTTCACCTGGTATATTCTTGCGGTGGCGCCGTCAATATTGGTTTCCGGAAAATCAAAATCCGAATGTTTCGTATCAAAGTTATCAATCCGTGTATCCAAATGATCGATCCATGATTCCATATCGCTCCCGGTGATTACATCATTATAAACCAGTCGCACATTATCCAGCGAGATTAATCCAAGGTCAAGGGGAGTAGCAGCCGTGTCGTTTAAATTATTGCTGGTATCTTTTGGCGCAAAAGCATCAACGATGAACTGGAAGTTGAAAACGGTATCAGGCAATTGTCGTTTTATTTTTGCTGTGCTGTTCTTTAGTTCTGTTTGGTTTACATCTATCTCCCCTTTGAATATAAGTTTCAGGATATTTATGTCCATCTTTAAACTGCCAGCTGCCAGTAAGGTATCTTTTTGTTTGTCTTCGATATAAAAGTCCTCTATTACTACTTTCTTGGGAAGACCAATATATATTTTGCCTATGCTGACCCTGGTTTGAAGTTTCTTTTCCAGGTAAGTGATGGCTTTCTTTTTCACGAAATTCTGAGCTGGCGGAGTCAATAGTAATAAAAAGACAACAATAACAAAAAGGAAAATAAACAAAAGGGATTTAAGGGCGATCCTTGCAATTCGCTTAAGAGTTCTTTTTCTCCCGGCTGGCTGGTGCATCGATGTCTCGTATTAATGTTTTAGGAAGAACCGAGTGGCCTTCTTTCCAGCGTGTATAGAAAATATCGTGCTATAATTAATTGATTGTACAAAATGGCCGGCAAGGCGGCTCAAATTACCGTGAAAGCTGTGTGCAACATATTTAAGTAATTGTATATTAATCACGAAAATTCTCTCTATTGTGGAAATATTTACACGGCCTATCCATTTTTACGGGTCAATCGCGCTTTCTGCGCTTTGGTATCACATTTGATTTTTACATAGAAATCTTAGTTATGGTAAATGATACCAACCTGCAATTCATACGTGAAAAAATAATTCAGCTTCGCAGTGCTGTTATGTATGATGCCAGTAACGGGCTTGTCAAGCTCGGAAATGATGTCGTCACTGCTATTCGGGTAGATGATGAAGGGCATTTGTGGTTTGTCACCAACAATCCTTCCCATCGTATTGAAGAATGCGAACAATGCTTTCCCGCCAGATTGTGCTTTTACAGGAAGGGAATTCAGTTTACAATGGAAATTAGCGGAAGGGCCACTATCGTCAATGATAGCTACTCTTATGACCTCACAGTTTCAGATCCAAGGCCAAAAAACTCCAATAAAGTATTGGTCAAACTCGCTATGATCAACATAGAATATACTGAACCGCATGCAAAAAGACCAAAAAGCAAGGTTGAAATGGTCCTGGAGAATTGGTATACATGGTTTTTGCGCACAGTTTCCGTTCATCATAATACCGGATCGGTCCTTAAAAAACTAAGACAAACGCAATAAACCACAAATTATGAGCAACAAATTAAGTGTCATTCTGCATGAAGTGATTTCCGTACAGGCTGGACTCCTGCGATTTCGCCACAGGGAAAAACAGCAAAATCTCCAGGTGAAAGTTGTCTTTGGCGGAGATAACTCCCTTCATTGCGTTATTACCAGTGAAACGCCTCTGCAAATGAAGATCCGGGGAAAAAAAGTCCATCTTATTCAAAAATACAGTGATAACTATTTTTTTATTTCCGGCTATATTCTAAGAGAGGTACAGGAAACGAACCGTATAGTATCGATCGGAATTATCAAGGCATCATGGTTTGTCAGAAAAAGACGCGGAAGTGTTAGCTGGCTGCGGGAAAAATATACGTACGAAACCAACCCGGAACAACTGTCTCTTGCTTCTTAAAATCCAGTATCCAGCATCCAGTATCCAGCATCCAGTATCCAGCATCCAGCATCTACCACCTACCTGTCGAACGAAAAGATCTCCGCATCCTCATTTTTTTTCCCTTTAAGAATGTCACAGACTATTTCTGCTGCAATTACACTGAATATAATGCCATTACCACCCAGGCCCAATGCAAAATGCGTATGAGGCCGTTGCCGGATAATCCCAATATAAGGAAGCCCGTCTTTAGTATGGCCAAAACTTCCCGCCCATCTAAAATCGGTGCGGAATGGTATAACAGGAAAAAGTTGCGCGAAGGATCGCTCAAGTGATTTTGATTTTGCAGGTAATAACCTGTCTCGTAATACCGGATCGGAAGACGAAATGTCTTTTCCGCCTACTATAATCCGGTTGTCCGTCGTTGTTCTTAAATATAAGTACGGGGTTTTCGTTTCCCAGATCAAAGAGTTTTTATACCATAATTTATTTTGCTGGTGAGGCTCGCTTACAATGACAAAGGTGGACTTAAGCTCCTGGACCTTCTTAGGGATATACCTTTGCGATTCATACCCACATGCGATTATTAATTTCCTTGCTTTGATTTTTTTCCCGTCACCGGTGCAAAGCTCCACTCCTTTTTTCTCATGCCTGATCTTAATTATCTCCGTATGATCAAACACCTTTAATCCCCAGGCTGCACATTTTTGAAGAAGTGAATGAGTAAGCTGGTAAGCATCGCAATCCGCGCCATCTTCAGATAATATGCCGCCGTGACCCGAAAATCCATATTTCTCCTGTATCTCCTTTTCATCCAGCCAGCCTATCGAAATTCCCGCCTTTTTACGAAGAATAAGTTCTTTCTGCAGGGGCCTTATGTGTTTGAGATAAGAAGCGAACTGGAGACTTGGTTTGATTGTAAGGAGATCTTTTACTTCAAGTTTATCGGCAATTCCTCTCAGGGTCCTTATGGCATCCCTGCAGAGAATGTAACTCCTCACCGCCTTCTTTTCACCTACCTTCTTTATCAGGTCATGCAATGGTATGTCAATCTCATATTGCAACAATGATGTACTCGCCGCCGTGCTCCCCATAGCTATATGACGACGATCGACCACTATCACACTGAAACCCGCATGTACCAGATACCAGGCGGCGAGTGCACCACTTATTCCCCCTCCCATAATAGCGATGTCTGTAGTCACATGATGGTCAAGTGAAGGATAACTCCGGATGATACCGTGCCGGAGCAACCAATAAGGATAATCTGTTCTTAGGTCCATACATTTTATTCATTAAAAAAACGGGCCATATATGCGGAAAATTCTCGTAAAAAAATAATCTCAACCTGGTTTTGCTGGCATTATTTTTTCATTTGTTCAGTCATGAAAAGAATATGTTATGCCGTTTCTAC
>JANWHX010000178.1 GCA_025450235.1 Chitinophagaceae bacterium
GAAATATTCTGCGCCGCTTCGTTCATGGGCGTATTGACTTCCCCTTCCATCGGTTTTGAATTGTTCCAGTCACTGTCCGACTTTCGCTTACTGTAATAAAAATCTTCATTATAGTTATTCAGCCTCCTTGTAAACACTAATTCCTTTCCATCAAGGCTGAGTGAAGGGAAATATTCCGATTCGCCGGTGTTGACGGCACTTCCAAGATTCTTTGGTGCAAAGACATAATTCTTACCCGCATTCTTTTTGGCGTAGGCCACCGCGAATTCATAACAGCGTTTGCGGTGCTGATAGTTTTTCAGGGCCCGCTCATTCTTCGGAGGTTTTTTCTCCAGCAATTCATTGATCGCATTCAATGCTTTTTCAAACTCACCCAGGCCCGCCAATGCAGCGGCATAAGAAGGTTTGTATTCAATGGAATAATCAGGATCAATTGCAAAAGCTTTTTCATAATACTCAATACTGGTAGCGTAATTTTTCAATTGACCGTATACATTGGCAACCGACAGGTATGCCTCCAGGTATTTGTTATCTGTTTCGATAGCTTTTAAAAGAAGCCCCGCAGCCAAAGTAAGATTGCCATCCTGTGCTCTTTCTTCAGCCTGGTTATAGAGGGCAATAGCTTTCTTATTTACTTTGGACGGATCGTAAGGCTGGGAATAAGAAATGCTGTGAATCAAAAAACAATAAGTGAACAAGAAGATCAGTTTTTTCATCGGTCGTGTATATGGATCAATAAAGGTAGCACAATCGTTTTTCTGCAGGGACGGCCATTAACCCTAATATCATAACGGTATGCAAATTTTCTTATTGCGGGTATCGTTAAATCCCTCGTTCGAGGAAACTTAGGTAGTGTCTCCTATGTAAAGGTTCCTGCCAGGGAATTTGAACCACATAGGACATAAAAACATAGGTTTTCACATAGGCCTGCCTGCCCGGCAGGCAGCTTATGTGTTTACTTCTATTGTGGCTATGTATCTATCCCGCATTATCTGCGGGACAAGTTATGGTTCAAATATAACTTGTCGGTCCGAAGGTCCGTAGGACTCCTTTGGAGAATCCTTTGGAGCGGGCATCAACAGTGAATGAATCGCCCTTAAGCCCGTTAAATAACATCGTGTTCTAAACTTCTTTGCCAAATTACAGCGGGAGGTTATACCTTGCGGCAATTCTCATTAAGTCAGCCAACAAAACCAACCACTATATGAAAAAGTATGTTACAGAATTCATAGGCACTTTCTTCTTGGTACTTACAGTTGGATTAACTGCTGGTGCTAATGCCCTCGCTATCGGGACCGCTCTCATGGTGATGATCTATGCAGGTGGACATATTTCCGGGGCTCATTATAATCCCGCTGTTACTTTAGCTGTATTGGTCCGGAACAGGATCTCGGTAATGGATGCTGTGATTTATATGGTCAGCCAAATCCTTGGAGGAGCAGTTGCTGCAATGATTGTAATGTACTTCAGGGAAGATATTCCATCGGAAGCGCATCAAACGATCGATACAACTAAAGCATTAATTGCTGAAGTTATTGGAACCTTCGCATTGGCATATGTTGTCTTAAATGTTGCTACCGCAAAAGCGAATGCCGGGAACAGTTATTTTGGTCTTGCTATTGGCTTTACTGTAATGGCGATGGCTTTTGCATTGGGATCGTACAGCGGCGGTGCCTTTAACCCTGCGGTGGCCGTGGGTGCATCTGTCATGAAAGCCTTTGAATGGCCCAACATCTGGATCTATCTCGTTGGATGTTTTGGCGGTGGTGCATTGGCAGGCGTTGTATTTAATATGCTGAACCCGGAAGAAAAAAGGCCTGTTACCGGTCCGGCGGATAAGATTGACTAAGGGGTGAACCACATAGGACATAGTACACAGAGGAAAACACATAGATAATGCTGGCCGCTAGGTGGGTTTGATCTGTCAAGATGCAATTGAGCTTCATAAGATAAGAATATATTATAAATCCCCTGCCTGTTCGGCAGACAGGGAAATCCCAAGCTTGAAATCCGAAAAGTGTTCAATGGGGGTCGGTTTTTCGAATTTCGGATTTCTTTTTTCGAATTTATTTGGAGCTTTCTTGGAACTTAAGTTGAAAATCATCTGACATTTTCTGTAAGATGAATTGTTGACTAATTCACGCTAAGGGACATTAATGTATTTATGTATCTGCAAGCTAAGTTCCCATTTTGGATTTGCTTTGATGTAATCAATGATTAATGGAGTCATTTGAGACGCTTTATCCCATTCAGGCTGTAAATACAATTTGCAATTTGGAGAAACTAATGCCGCATATTTCTCGGCCCAGTCAAGATCTGACTTATTAAAGATGATTACCTTGAGTTCATTGGCCCGTGGTAAAATCTCCGGCAGAGGCGCCTTGAATTTTTTTGGAGAAAGACAGATCCAATCCCATGACCCACTTAATGGATAAGCGCCTGAAGTTTCAATATGTGTCCTGAATCCAGCTGATCGCAGCTCGTTCGTTAATTCATCCAAATTATACATCAGCGGTTCACCTCCTGTGATAACAACTATCTCCGCAGGAGTCTTCCGGACTTCAGACTTCAGACTTCCGACCTCAGACTTCGGGTGCTTCTCCGCATCCCAGCTTTCTTTCACATCACACCATACACAACCCACATCGCACCCGGCCAATCGTATGAAATACGCAGCCTTCCCCTGGTGAAAACCTTCACCCTGCAACGTATAAAAATGTTCCATCACGGGAAGCAACATGCTTTCTTTCCTTACTTCACTTAGCATTTCAACCATTTTATTACTTAAATCCGTGCTTAATTATTTTCAGCACAGGACATGAATGTATTTTTCATCAATGCCGCTATCGTCATCGGTCCGACACCACCAGGTACCGGTGTGATCCATGAACATTTGGGAGAAACATTTTCATAGTCCACATCGCCTCTTAACCGGAAGCCACTTTTTTTAGAAGCATCCTCAATTCTTGTTATTCCCACGTCTATTACAACGGCTCCTTCTTTTACCATATCTGCTTTTACAAATTCAGGTATGCCAATGGCCGCAACAATGATGTCGCCTTGCAGGCAGTGCTCTTTGATATCTTTTGTGTGAGAATGGCAAATGGTGACTGTACAGTTACCCCTAGGCGTTTGGCCGCTGAGCAATATACTTATGGGTCTTCCAACAATATTACTCCGGCCAAGCACGATGGCATGTTTGCCCTTTGTATCAATTCTATAATGCTCCAGCAATAACATTATTCCATAAGGTGTGGCCGGAATAAACGTGGGCAATCCTTCGACCATTTTACCAACACTGACGGGGTGAAATCCGTCGACATCTTTATCCGCATCAATCGTGTTGATCACGTTTTTTGAACTGATGTGTTTGGGTAAAGGCAATTGTACCAAAATCCCATCCACATCGGGGTCATGATTTAGATCCCTGATCTTGTCCAACAGCCGGTTTTCTGAAATCGAATCTTCCAGCCGGATCAATGTAGACGTAAAACCTGTTTCTTCGCAGGCTTTCACCTTGGCGGCGACATAAGTTTCGCTGGCGCCACTATTTCCGACTAAAATGGCGGCAAGGTGCGGGTTTTTTTTTCCTTCAACGACTCTTTGGGCAACGGTAATCTTTAGTTCGTCTTTGATTGCCTGTGCGGCTTTCCTGCCATCTAATATTTGCATGCCGCAAACGTACAGAAAGTTTTTTTGTCCGGTCTGATGCAGGCTGGCTATAACTTAAATGCAAAAACCGGTTAGTCACAGGTGTGCCAACCGGTTTTGATCTACTGGGACTCCTATTTTACAAACTGTTTCCTATAATCAATAGTCTCTCCTTTAATCTCCAGGTAATACATACCAGCCGCCAGGTTACTTACATCTATTGACTGCGACGTACTGCCTGCCGACACATTCCATTGTTGTTCTTTTACCAGCCTTCCTTTGTTGTCAATGATCCTTATTCGCAGCCGGTCCTGCCGGCTAACCGTTAATGCTATATTCAGGTCGTGGATAACCGGGTTGGGATAAAATAGAACGATGTTCTTATTCCTTTCGAGTGGCAATGCGATGATACGGGAATAGCTATATTTTCCATCAATACCTCTTTGTCTTAAACGATAATAGATAACAGGAACATTCAACGATGTGATATTGTAATCGGTGAAATTATAATTATAAAGACCTGCGCGATTTGCAGCCGATATAGTGCCAACATCGGTATAGTTACGTCCATCAATACTTCTTTCTACAATATATTCCAGCATGTCAGATTCATTCTCAGTTTTCCAGGTCAGCAATGCGTCTTCATTGACTCTTTTGCCGGAGAAATCACGAAGCTGCAAGGGTAAGGCTCCCTGGAGTGCGTCATTTAATACAACCGCCAGTGCAAAATCGGTGGCACCTGCGGTAAAGGCCATCCCTGCCAGGTAAATCCGGTTAGAAAGAAGTTTTATCGCGTAAAGATGTTGTGCCCCCATTCCCAGGTTCACACTGAGTCTTCCATCTCCATCAAAACTATTATCTGGCGTGCCATCGGTATTAAGCCGGAGGAATGTAAAATCATCTCCTCCAACCAGTATCTTTCCATCAGTTTGAATAACTAAACAGTTAACGTATCCCGATACAGCGGTAAATTTTCCATCGCTGTCAAAACTATTGTCGAGACTTCCATTTGTATTGTAGCGGACCAAAGCAAAATCATTATAGGTTCCATTAAAATCCCGCGTGTTTCCGCCGACAACGATCTTGCCGTCGTTTTGAATGGTCATTGAGTTGCCATAGTCAATGGAAGAATTGATGTCAGTGATCACGATGCCATTTACACCAAAACTATTGTCCAGGGTTCCGTTCAGGTTAAAGCGTACCGTCGCAAAGTCGACATCCACTCCGATCCCGGTTGAACCGGATACTACTATTTTTCCATCGCTTTGAATAGCCAAAGAACGAATGACATCAGCGGTAGGGCTGAGCGAAAGAATTATTTTTCCATCACCATCAAAGCTGTTATCCAGGCTTCCATCAATATTATAACGTGCCAACGCAAAATCATAGCCGTCATTAGTACCGCAAAACCCGGCTGCTACGATCTTTCCGTCGCTTTGAATAGCGATAGCAGTAATATAGTTATGCGAGGGGCTAAGGACGGTAGTCAGTTTCCCATCGCCGTCAAAGCTATTGTCAATACTCCCATTTGCGTTGTAACGGGCCAATGCAAAGCTGTAATTTCCGGCGTCACCACTTTGACCAGCTGCAACAATCTTACCGTCGTTCTGAATTGCAATTGCATTGATCCTGTCATCACCTGTACCGAACGTAGCGACGAGTTTTCCATCACCATCAAAGCTGTTATCCAAAGTTCCATTGGGATGATAGCGCGTAAGTACGTAGTCATTATTGTTGGACATATCTGTCGTTCCGGTCCATCCGCCAATTAATATTTTTCCATCATTCTGGATTGCCAAACCCCTTGCTTCATCAAAAGAAGTTCCAAAGTAATACAACAGTTTTCCATCGCCATCAAAACTATTGTCCGGGCTGCCATCGTCATTGTAGCAGGCAAGGGCAAAATCCCTTCCACTTGAATTAAAACTGGTGCCGCCAAGAACAATCTTTCCGTTACTTTGAAGACCCATACAAGAACTATAATCATCATAGGCACTCAGATCGGTGGTTACCCTTCCATCACCATCAAAGCTATTATCAGGGAGTCCATCAGTATTGAACCGGAGCAAAACAAAATCACTCGAATTAGATGTGGCTACCAGTATCTTTCCATTACTAAGAAGAGCCATTGATACAGGATACGTATGTGAAGTACCTGTGATCGCAGTCACTTTTCCATCCTCATCAAAACTGTTATCCGGGCTGCCATTGTTGTGGTAGCGTGCTATTGCAAGGTCATGGTTAGTAAATCCGGCAGCTAAAATTTTTCCATCATTTTGAACGACTATGGAAGTTGCCAGGTCGTCATCTGAATCGCTAAATGCCGTGGTCAATATTCCATCACCGTCAAAACTATTATCTGGACTACCGTTGCTGTTGCATCGTGCAATGGCAAACCGGGTAGCATTGGCACCATTATAATAATGACCCGCTACCAGCAGCTTACCATCGCTCTGAAGAGATACGTTCCTGATTTGATTATCCTGGGGACCAAACAAGATGGTCCTTTGTCCATCGCCGTCAAAACTGTTATCGGGGCTGCCATCTGTATTGAAACGGGCCAATATTGAAGAACCTCCTGTTACGATCTTGCCATCACTTTGCAGCACAATCGAATTCGCTGTTACCCCGGGGGCAATGCCACTATTGCCAAAACTGTTATCAGGAGTACCATTTGAATTCAGCCGCATCAGGAAACCAGTTCCTGCACCCACTATCTTTCCATCGGGCTGCAATACAACGGCTGTAAATTTATATCCGAAACTCAGGAATATTCCATCCCCATGAAAACTGTTATCCGGAGTACCATCAGGATTATATCGGAAAATAGCCCCGGGAGACATTGTAGTACCTGCTGTTATTATTTTACCATCCGGCTGTATGGCAATGCCATTAATATTTTCATTGCCTTTATTAATGTCGAGTATATTAGTATTTACTTTACCAGCAATACCAAAAGAAGGATCAAAATTTCCCGCCTGGGAAAAACAAATAAGAGAAAACAGCAAAGCTGTGCTCAGAAGGTAGAATTTTTTCATAAAACGAGTTAAGGTTGCTTTAAAAGAAACTGCGGTAAGACAGTGAGGATAGAGTGGTAAAACAAGAGGATAAAAAGAAAGTAAAAAGTTTAACGACGGGATATCAGAGAAGGCCGTATGAAGAGTTGTGAATATGAAAATATGAAAATGGAATCACAACTACAACCAAATATCGCGTAAAAAAAGGCAAAGTGAATAAAACGAAGTTTTGTTTTGCCGCGAATTCCGGAAAACAACGTTTTTTTTGGGAAAATTGACCAGGATCATGCTGGCGCGCCATATTATTTTTAGTTATCGATTACAACTACATCAAATACTTTTTAATGGCAAAGGCGTCCGCTTTAACGCTGATGCTGATC
>JANWHX010000179.1 GCA_025450235.1 Chitinophagaceae bacterium
ACATAAGCTGTATCGCTGCTGAACTGATTGTATACATCGAGGTATTTCTTTCTTACAGAAGCGGGTTTCGTGTATTTTTTATAAGGTTCGAATGTGGACCTGAATTCAGTGAGGTTATTAATTTCTATTTCTGACATCTGATCCTTGAAAAAGTAAGACCTCAAACTGTCACTTGAAATTGCATTGATCATAAGTCCGAGCCTTTCACTCTGAGTTAATTGTTTCCTCTTTTCTTCAGGCAAAGAAGCGATGATGAGTTTTGTATACAGGTTCATGTAATATCTCGCTTCACCAATATTTAATATTGACGCATCATTGAATTTGTCTGATTTTATAAAACCTTGATAAAAACCCGGGACATTATTAAAGTTCTTAGGTGTACCCCCAAAACCCTTCGTTTTCTTTACTGTGCTATTAAATAAAAATAAAATCGGAGCTAACTCTTTATCAACATCAATTGCCATTCCGAAAAGCTTACTGAATTTTGAACCAGTATGATGGATATTGTTTCTGAAATCCGCAATAGATGCTTCCAGGCTTTCATAAGTTTTCTGATAAACATTCAGATCAAAAGAATCTCTTTGTATCATTACTAAATTATAGCCATAGTCTGTAATTGGCGAGATCAATCGTTGCCATTTTTGCATCACTTGATTTTCCTCTGAACCATTGATCACCTCATAAGATCCCGACTTGCCATCAATAGCCAGTTCCAGGTTATCGGCAGGTTTCAGGTAGACACGCAGTTTCCAGCGTGGAGAGTTGAGATAATAAAAACCTTCCTCTTTTACCACGCAAGGCAACAAAAAAGAATTATAGCCCTTTGAATTGGCAATAGAATTTACTGTTTCATATCCGCCATCCACAACTCTCTGAATGGTAACATTTACGCCAAAATTCCAATTAATGAACTTCCCGCTGACAAATGCAATCGAAGAATTTCTTGTATCTGTTTTTAATACAAATCCTGTTTTTTTCTCCGCATTTAATTTTGACAGAGTAACTTTTAATGAATAGTTCTGTCCAGGTTTCAATGTCAATGGAATCGCAAACCATTTATCAGCTTCCAACCTTATATGCCCTTGTTTCAAAGTTTTTATCCGGAAACTATAATTGATGGTCGTGTCAGCAGAAAAAGCAAAAGCAAAATCCGGGTTGGATGGATTGATCGTGTATTCACCTAAGTTTTCAATTTTTCCGTTTACTGTTTTAATAAGTTGCAGTTCCGCATTTATTTTTTCAGTAAATGTACCGGTCAAGATAACTTGATCTTGCTGTGCTATAGCAGTATTAAAAACTGCAAGGCTGGCAATACAGGTAATAATATTTTTTATAGAAAGTTTCATTTTTCGCTATTGAATTGTAGGGTTTGATCAATTAATTTTTTGAATTCGGAATTTGAAGGCATTGGTGCATCAACGGTTACAATTTTTCCTTCGCGATCAAAGACGAGGAAACGGGGAATGCCTTCTATTTTATAATATTTCTGAATGGATTCGGTGTGGTTCGACAAAAGTTCAACGCTGGTAAACCCCTTTTTTTTCACAAAATTTTTCCAAACTTCTTTTCTATTCAAACCGTCAGTTGACACGCCCACAAAAACAATATCATTCCTGTCATGATAACCTTCCGCAATTTTTTCCATCACAGGTTTTTCGGCTAAACATGGCGCACACCACATGGCCCACATATCTATTACCACTACTTTACCTTTAAAAGATGATAAAGTATAGATTTTGTCGTTTACATCTTTCAATCTAAAATCATAACCCGGTGTACCTTTCGCAAAGAGATAAAGCTCTTCATATCGTTTCTGGTACAGCGCTTTTTGTTCTGTCGTAGTAAATAAATTTTTATAAGGCTGAACATACTTTACAAAATCCTCGTATTCCCTTATTCCGGGCATTTTATACAATAAGAAAGCAACCTTCACTGAGCTGTTGCTGATTTCTGCGGCATTCTCCGGGGAAAATAAATTAGCAACTAACTGCTCTGTGGTACTCCCTTCCTTTAGTTTCCAGTAGCCAAACGTATAATTCAGTAGTTCCATGCCATGCTCTGAACGCAGCAACCGGGCATCATTAATAATTTTCTTATCATAAAGCGGTTTATAGAATGACTGACCAGCTGCGCTGCTATCATATCTTCCATTTAATCTTCCAAAACGAAAGAAATTAGCCGCCCTGAAATATTTAACATCGGTATCTATTTTATCAGCCAGCCAGGTGTTAAAATAGGTATTGGTTGTTTTATTTGTTTTTAAAAACGATGACGCAAACTTTACCAACTCATCATATTTCTTGTAAGATTCGGCTGGTTTCCTTTTTGCCGCATCAGCATACTTATTAAATGCAATCGTCCATGCCTGTAAACTTTTCGTTTCAGCATTCGGTTGGTCAACAACGCAACTGTCGAACTCCAGAGAAACCGGCTTGGTGTAGAAGAGGTCTACTTTTTTATCTTCACCCGTTTTAAGGTAAATAACATGAGGAAAGAAGATGCCCCCTTTTCCCCCTCCTCTGGATATGAAAAACATACCTTCCTTCACATCAACTTTGAAAGTACAATTCCAATTTTCGTCAGGACGTTGAGAAGCTATTTTTACTGCTTCACCATTTTTTATTTGGTATAAAACTACTCCGGCTGGAAGCCATTTTGGATTCGCTTCTTTTTTTTGTCCGTGAATTGTACAGTTGATGGTTGCTTTAATGGGATCCGCGGTGGCTTCCATTATACTTAGCTTGAACAACAGCAGGAACGCTAGTAATTTCTTCATAACTATTTTTCTCCTTGACTTTAATTTAGCCCGGCCCTTAAGCCGGGCATTCATTAGCTTTTATCGAAGGATTATTTCAATGCTTTTTTTATTCTCTCCGCTATAAATAACAAATGCTCTTTCGAGTCTTTGTCTTTTACAGTTGGAGCAGCAGCTAAGATCTCTTTACGTAAATTTTCCAGGTGCAAACGCAGTATAGGACCAACGTCGGAACCCACCGTTACCGGCACATCTTCCGCTGCATTCGGCATCATTAACATAGCAATGATGTTGGCTCCTTTTTCAGATTCCTCCAATGCTCTGAAAAGACCCTGCATATAAAACTTTTGAACATCGCGGCGGAAAATTTCGATCGGCTTATTGGTTTTTAATTCACTGAAAATGCCAACTTTCAAATCTGATAAATATTCCACCATTGAATAAGTCTTTCCTTTACCGAAACGCTGTTCCGCCATGTTCAAGGTATTGAACACCCTATCACTTGTCAACTGCATGATCGTGCTTTCCTGGACCGAACTAACAGCACCGATACGCATTGGGTTGCCAATTTGATTTAGCAGGTTTTCATCCAGCAACCATGTTGGGGTTTCAAAAACCTGTTTGTTCAGAAAAGCCACCGCTTCCTTTTGTGTTTCTTTTGGAGCCGGAGCATAGGTATCGCCGTCCTGGCCAGGATATTTAATGGTTTCGTACGTACTGGCTACGTTTCCAACAACGTGTTGAATGTAACGTCTCCATTGGGTAACCACCTGGAGGTACATTTGGGTCAGATTTTTATTTAAATCATTTTCCTCTTTGGTCCACTCAGGAAGATGAGCCATTACGAATTTCAGATTTTTAATACCATATTCACTTGCCTTCATGCTGTTATCACCCATGTCTTCTGTTTGACAACGGCCATCATGATTCATTCCTTCACCACCAAACCATAATCTTGGGTTGGCTGCTAAACTATCAACGATCCATTTTGAAACAATTTTTTTATCTTCTTCGTCATCTTTAGCATCAATGTAGGTGTAGCCCCATTTAATGGCCCATTTGTCATAATCATTGATACGTGGCATAATACCTGCAGGACCTACCTTATCTTCCGGCTGAGCCACATAGTTGAAACGGGCATAGTCCATAATGGAATTACAGTGACCATTTTTTTCAACCCATTCTTTGTCTCTTAATTTCTCAACAGGCGTTAAGCTGCTGCTACCCATGTTGTGGCGCAACCCTAAGGTGTGACCCACTTCGTGTGATGATACAAAACGGATCAACTCACCCATTAACTCATCGCTGAATTTCATGGTACGGGCTCTTGGATCATTTGGACCCGCCTGGATCATATACCAGTCATGCACCAGGGTCATTACGTTGTGGTACCAACCGATATAACCTTCCAGGATCTCCCCGCTTCTTGGGTCATGTACATTCGGACCATATGCGTTGGGAATATCTGAAGGTAAATAGCGCAACACTTTATAACGTTTGTCTTCCAGGCTCATAGTAGTATCTCCCTCAGGCCATTCTTTGCCAACAATGGCATTTTTGAAACCGGCTGCTTCAAATGCAACAGCCCAGTCGTTGATACCTGCAATCAGGTACTTACGCCATTGTTTAGGCGTAGCCGGATCGATGTAATACACAATTTGTTCTTTTGGCTCAACCAGTACACCTCTTTTGTATTTTTCCATATCCTCCGCCTTAGGCTCCATGCGATAACGAACTATAAAAGATTTAGGAACAACTGACTGTTGATCATCAGAGATCGGAATGTAACCGGTATTATCAGCAAAGTAGCCAACACGCATATCGAAATGACGTCCCATCATCGGCTTTTCAGGCATTAATAAAATAGAAGTAGAAACTTCAAGCGTTACTGCTCCTCCCAACCTGGCCGCTTCCATGGCAGGAACCTCACGACCGGAGCGGTCTTTTGTTGGTGCTCCTGATGCTGCATAGGTACGCACCATTCTTAATTCCACATTAATTGGATACGCGGCTACACTTTTCAACCAGCTTCTGTCTGCAGCAGGTGCACCAAGTCCCAACCTGCTTTTAACTTCTTCGCCTATCATAGTGAAGGAATTTTCCTTTTGCAGGAAATCTGTCGCATCAATGAGGGAGCTTTTACCACTTTCTCCTTTTGCCTTGATATCATAAAGTGTGGCAATCGAATTGATATTTGAATTTACAACAGCCTTTGAAATGGCATTGCCAGAGTCGGACCTTGTGTAAGAATATTCTACCCGCAACGCCAGCTTATTATTAAATCCTTTTTCAAAAGAAATCGTTTTTTGGCTCATGATCTCACCGCCGTATTTTGGACTACCGCCCGGCACTTTTACCAGCCAGTTGGTTACCAGCAATTGTCTTTTTAAGATCGAATCAGGGATCTCAAAATAATACTTGTCTCCCGTCTTATGAATACTGATCAACCCTATTTTGCTCTCCGTATTCTTTGTGATGATAGTACTTAACGGCGAAGT
>JANWHX010000180.1 GCA_025450235.1 Chitinophagaceae bacterium
AATAATTGCTGATCACCTGGCATCATCCGGGATTTAGTTTGCCTGTTTTATAACCGGAAATTGAGAAGTACAGTATAAATAAATATAGAGGGATAAGTATGCCATAAGCAATTTGGGGATTTGCTGCATCGCTGATAGCACCATACAACAAAGGCGAAATACCTCCGCCAACTACACCCATGATCAATAAAGCAGAACCTTTGCTGGTTAATTTACCAAGTCCTTCCAGTGATAGTGGCCAGATAGCAGGCCAGAGTAAAGCATTTCCCAAACCCAGCAAGGCAACAAACCAAACTGATGCCGGTCCTTTTATCAATAATGTCAAGATGGTAAAGAGAATTCCAATAATTGCCGATAGCATCAATGCGTTTTTTTGTTTTATTATTTTAGGTATGGCGAAAATGCCGATACAATAACTAATAACCATGATGAGCAATGTCCAGGTAGCAAAATATTTTGCATCCCGGAATGACAAGCCCGTATACTGAGCATAATTAATGATGGAGTCTACTGCCAGTACCTCAACACCTACCGCGCAAAATATGGCAACAGCACCTAATAAGAGGTGCTTGTGTTGAAACAGTTTTTTAGTTTGTAGCCCCGCTTCAGAAGAGGAAGCTGTGTTTGCCGTTTCATCATTAATATCAGGAAGACGGGAGAGTTTGATCAACAGTCCCAGGCCAATCAATACAACACCTATCACACTATAGGGCATAATAAGACGCGAAGACAAATCATCTAATATCACGGTTTGCTGACGAGGCGTCATTGTTAACAGTTGTGCCTTTACCTGGTCGATCTCATCAGGATTTTTAATTAGTGCACCGACTAACAGTAAGGGTGCGATTGCCCCGGCCACTTTATTACAGACACCCATAATACTAATCCGGGAGGCGGCGCTTTCTATTGGACCAAGTATGGTGATATAGGGATTTGCCGCAGTTTGCAAAAGAGTTAAGCCGGCTGCTTCAATAAATAATCCAAACAGGAAAATGCTATATGCTCTTGTGGTGGCCGCAGGAATAAAAATCATGGCTCCCGCAGCCATAACGAACAGGCCCAGCATCATTCCATTCTTATAACCTGTTTTCTCAAGGATAAATGAAGATGGAAAGGCCATTACAAAATAGCTGATGTAAAATGCAAAGGCGACCAGCATGGCTTCCTTTACCGTTAAAGCACATGTTAATTTGAAGTAGGGGATCAGTAAAGAATTTACCCAGGTCACAAAGCCAAAAACAAAGAATAACGAGCCAATAATGATCATAGGGCCAACGCTTTTTGAAGAACTGGTCTTCCTTATTTTTTCCATTCAATTGCAATTAATATTTTATAAAAATAATTCTTACCCTTTTTTAGTTCTTTTTATCAACTCTTCAACAGGCATATTAATTTGTTTGCCTGTTTGTTTGCCATTCCTGTAAGTAATAACTTTCAAATGCAATGCATCTTTAGGAATGATCAGAGGTTCTTTATAAGCCGGATAAAATTCGTCGGGATTTGTTTCATCGAACGAGTAATGAATGACGAGATCGGAAAGCTGTGTTTTCAATTCAACTTTTAACTGTCCTTTTTCATCAACAGATGCTGTGAAAATAGGGTCATACATGCTGCGTGAATATTTAATTTTTGCAACATCCAAACGCTCAAACTGTTTTTCAACACGGGCCACAAAATCGGGCCAGTTCTTTTTTTCTTTTGGCGACCAAACAGATTCTGCTACCGCCATTGATCTCGGCCATAATAAATATTGTGCAGCCCGCATGTTGGTGCTATGTTCGGCCCACAGGCAGGCTTCTCCACCAAGAATGTATTTGGGATCAACACCTTCAGGCACTGGCTCAAACTTATAAGACTGATCAAGCAGCAATGTGCCAAATTCAGGCGGCTCTGAATAGATGTCTCCCTGCATCAAATCAACATAAGTATAATCCCATGGTGACATCACTACATGATGACCTTGTTTTGCTGCCTCAATACCACCATGGCCACTTCCTCTCCAGCTCATGACTGTCGCATCTGGAGGCAAACCTCCTTCCAGTATTTCATCCCACCCGATCAGCTTTTTACCTTTTGATTGAATGATCTTTTCTACACGCTTTACAAAATAGCTTTGTACTTCTTCCAGATTCTTTAATCCTTCTTTCTGCATCAGTGCTTTTACTGCATCACTTTTTTCCCAGAAATTTTTGGCTGCTTCATCTCCACCCATATGTATATACTCAAATGGAAATAACTGTGCAACTTCTGTAAACACCTTATCTAAAAACGCATATACATTTTCGTTGGCAGGGCATAGGGTGTTATCAATTAAGGCACGGTTGCCATTTTTTTCCCATACCTGGAACTCTTCTCCGGCATTTACAAAGTAGGTTCCGGGTGTGCATGATAATTCCGGGTATGAAGCAACGGCAGCCATACTGTGGCCGGGTACATCAATCTCTGGTAAAACCGTGACAAAACGATCTTTTGCATATTGAACAATTTCTTTAATGTCATCCTGAGTATAAAATCCGCCATAAGTTTTTGGTTCATCAGGAGTGGGGGCTTTGGTATTGCCCCATGCACCTTTTCTTTCCGGGCGCCAGGCACCGACTTTTGTAAGATTGGGCAAAGATTTTATTTCAATTCTCCAACCCTGGTCGTCGGTAAGATGCAGGTGCACCAGGTTGTACTTATACCGCACCATATTGTCTATATGTGTTTTTATATCCTGCTTCGTAAAGAAATGACGGCTCACATCAAACATTAATGCCCTCCAGCCAAAGCGGGGATGATCGGTGATAGTTACAGAGGGAATCGTCCATGCAATATTGCTAACTGCGGTTTTGCTTTCAATTTCTTTTGGTAATAACTGCAAAAGCGTTTGCATGCCGTAAAACAAGCCGGCAGGTTTATCAGCAGATAAAGAAACAGATTGGGGAGTGACAAGTAATCTATATCCTTCTTTTCCGGGTGCTGCACCTGGAACAATTGCAAGTGAAATATTGCCGGCTGTATGAGAAGCGGTATTCACCATCTTTACAGGAATCTTATACCCGGTTGCAGCAGACAATTTTTCAGAAAGAAAACCGGCTACTCTTTTCGCGTCAGCATCGTTTGTTGAAAGTTCAATCAGGGCAGTTTTTGCAAGCTTAAAATTCCCATTCCCCGTTTGCATAGAAACAGGTATTGGAATTAGTGAAACAGCGCCTTTATTACCCTGGCTTATCACATGAAAGAACATGAGCATAAACAGGGCTGCAATCATAACCTTCTTCATAATCTGTTTTTTAAATAAGTAAATAAAAAAATGTTCAGTAGTTATGTCAATGCATAACAACAGAACAGTCGCCTATCCCGGGCCGATAAAAGTTGAATTGCACATTAGTATGATCCGCTAACAGTGACATAGGCACCGACGTATCGATGATATTTTTCGAGATCATATAAGTTGTCAACCGCTGACCAAAAGGATTATCGTGCATGCCTGCATGCCAGATGGAAACTTTTTCTGCCATCCATGTTTCAACCGGACCAACAGTAATGGCTTTGGTGGGAACTAAAGTAATGTTTCCCCCTCCGGAGGTACGTGCATTTTGTGCAATGGTAATCGGATGCAAGTCAACAACACGGGTTGTAAGTTTTCGATACTCTTCTGGTGTTGGTGGATCGTCTGCGTATTTACCTTCACGTTTTGGAGGATCATTAAAAGCCCAGTGCTTAATGTCACCTTGTCCACCCTGCATGACGGCACAACGAATACCCTCCCAGCTTTTACGATATGCTTTCGTATCTGCTTTTGGAAAATGTAAATTCTCTTCCGGCATCACCAGGTGTTTTCCTATATGGTTAAAACAAAGTTCCCTGTCTGCTTTTTCAAAAGATAAAGGATGATCCGGTGATGCTTCTTTTCCATCAATGAACCATTCGTCCATGCCCCAGAAATGAGCAGATTGAATGGGGATATTAAGATCGTTTATGATTCGCGCCACTAAAGGCAATTGTTCTGTCGGGCCAATAGGACCGCAAATTCCAACCGGATTATCGGCAGTTGATTGCTTCCATGCAGTAACATATTCCAGCGCTTCCGCAAGATAAAAATCTTCAAGTGTGTCATACATAACAACTTTAAAACCTGGTCTTGAAAGTTGCAGCATTTTTTCAGGCGTAAGCTTCGCTACTTCCTGGATAATGTCATTATCCAGCGTTGTGTAATCCCACCAGCCGGCAGCGATTGAACTCAATTTACGGGGCATGATCTTTATTTTAAATCAGGAAAGAAAATATAAACGGGAATTCAAAAACAATTTCTTAGAACCATTCCTACATTATGTCCAGGCTTTTTTCATAAGCTTCATTGATCGAATAATCATTGCCCAGGTCTCTTAAAGGATCATCACCAGCACCACAAAAACCAACATGTGAATGCCTGCGCCATCCCTCTGCATATTTAAATACTCCTGACATCTCTCCAACTTTTAAAGAAATATCTTCCATAGCCTGTAAGTACGAATTCATTTTCTGACTTATATCCAGCCAGTTTTGCTGGCTCTTATGTGCTTTCAATGCTTCTAACTTTTTTTCCTGCACTGAACTGGTATTTACAAATGCACCGGGAATTATCCGGCGACGAAAATCATCTGTTAATGTGTGCGGCAATGCATGGCAAATGGTACAATCATAATTGTCTGCTGGCCGGACAGGCTTTGATTCAAAATTGGGCATACCGCGGGCAAAGCTTGCTGTAACAGCTAACCGGCAGGTATTGATATGGTCTTCCATATAATCTTCGGGCGAATGTGTTAATACAATGGTTGGTTTTACTTCCCGGATAACAGAAGTGACACGCCTGAGTGTTTTTATATCATATACTATTTCCAGGTCGTTGCAGAAAGGAGGATGAAAATGGGCGCCAAGTATTTGAGCTGCGTTTTTAGCTTCTGCAAGACGAATTTTTTTTATGGCTGCAGCAGGGTATTTCACACTGCCGCAATTGCCACCTGAAAGATTCATGTAATGAATTTCATATCCTGCTTTCCCTAGTAACAACAGCGTTCCTGCCATCATCAATTCAATGTCATCAGGATGAGCAGCGATAGCAATTGCACTTTTCATATGCTTCCTTCTATAGTAAT
>JANWHX010000181.1 GCA_025450235.1 Chitinophagaceae bacterium
GGTCCTCTGACTTACGATTTCGGACTTCAGACTTTCTTCTTACATTTAATGTCAAAATAATTTTTTATGAAGAAGTTTTTGTTTTCCCTCGTTGCTCCTGTTGTGATTTTCCTGTCTTTTACAACAATGGCTGACCGGGTCAGCTTTTCCGGGGATTGGAAATTGAATGAAGGAAAGAGTGAATTAGGCGAATTTGGCGGACGCTTTACTCCCCGTTCAATAAAAGTGGATCAGAAAGCCGATAATATTACGATATCAAGAACGCGGCCCGGTTTCAACGGCGGAGAGCCGGTAACGACTACGATGACACTGACCTTCGATGGTAAAGAAACAGAGTCCACCGGCTTTGGCAACTCAAAAACAAAATCAACAGCCAAATGGTCGGATGATGGTCAAACGCTGACGATTAATTCTGCTACCAGTTTTGAAAGAGATGGTCAGACAAGCGAATTCAAAGGCACTGAGACCTGGACACTCACCAAAGAAGGCTTATTGTCGGTTGTTAACGTTTCTTCATCATCCCGTGGAGAGACTACCGTCAAAGCCGTCTACGATAAATAACCTCGGGGAGAGTCATTGGCTACAGATGCATATTCATGATATGCATAGAGATGCCACTAACTCCTGCAAAATACACTTGACAATTTATCATAATAAGCAATTTTCTCATAGCCGATCGAACCGTAATCTTACATCGTTTAACCACGATCTGACCAAACCGTTTTTTCTCTAACTTTAATAAGTGAACCTAACTGCTGCTACTACAAAAAGGGTCCTCCTCGCCGAGGACGATGAGGATGATTACCTGCTATTTCACGACGCAATCGGTGATCATGCAGAGCCACTTCATCTTATTTGGGTCAAGGACGGCGAAGAGTTGATGAAAGCACTGAAAGATAAAGGGGCGGCAAAACCGGATGTCCTCTTTCTGGATATAAATATGCCCCGGAAAAACGGATTTGAATGTCTCACAGAGATCCGGAACGACAGGACCCTGGAGCATCTTCCTGTAATTATTTTCTCCACATCCAGCGATAAGGCCTTGGTAAACTGGATGTATAATGCCGGCGCTAACCTCTATTTATGCAAGCCTACCGATTTCAAAAAACTGAAACATATCATTCACGCAGCCATTTCAATTGACTGGGCGACACATAGTCCCTACCCGCCGATAGAAGAATTTGTTCTGGGGTAACGACCCACAAACCTTATACTGATATGAAAAATAACACTTAGATGCAGGCTAAACGAGCGTCTTATAGCCACTTGCCTTCATGGTTGTTAATACTAATAGTAGCTGCAGGCTATTTTCTGCTTGCAAAACTCAGCTTATTACTTTCGTTTGAATCGTTTAATGCAACACCAGTATGGCCGCCCTCCGGATTTGCTTTTGCCATGATCCTGGTTTTTGGTTACAGGGTGGCGCCAGGTATATTGCTTGGGGCGTTTGCTGCAAATCTTGTTGTCTTCGACGCGTACCAGGCAACCAGCTTGCCGGCGGCTATCTTAATCTCTTTCATTATCAGCATAGGGAACACCGGTGCAGCGCTGGCCGGTCATTATCTTTTGAAAAGGATGATACCGGGCACAGATGATAACAATTATTTTCGAAGGGTTGCTCATATATTCAAATTCTCATTGACAACTCTGCTGATGTGCCTCGTTAGCAGCCTGGTGGGAGCGACCGCGGTTTTTATTGGCAACATCATTTCGCAAAGCCAGTATTCAACGACATGGCTTACCTGGTGGCTGGGGGACGTTTCACGTATACTCCTGTTCACACCCTTTTTATTAATATGGTTAAATTATTTCAGGGCGATGCCCGCCCGCACAATAGTTGCCAGGAAACCTTCCATCACGATGATTCGGAGCCTTTCCTTGCTGGTGCTGGCAATTCTAACCGCCGGAATTGTATTTGACAATTGGTTTTTTAATCCTTCGATATTCAGGTGGGCTTTCTGGATACTTCCTGTCATCGTGTGGGCTGCTGCCCGCTTCAGCCAGCATGAAACCGTTACAGCGATCGTCATTTCTTCCATTATTGCAATCTGGGGAACAATAAACAACCATGGTCCTTTTTCAACTGCTCCATTAAACGAATCTCTGTTGATCGTCCAGTCCTTTATTTCGATCATCGTTATCACAGCACTTACATTAAATGCCTCCATACTTGAACGCAATCAAACCGAAGAGGCGTTGCGTGCCGCCAGTGATCAATTAGAAGACCGCGTAAAGGAACGTACTGCTGAATTGGAAGAACGCAATCTGTTTATCGAAACATTATTCGATACGGTGGAAGACCTGATGGCTGTATTTGACACAAAAGGAAATTATCTCTCAGTCAATAAGAAATTTGAGAGTATCTATAAAATGAATAGGGAAGATATTATTGGCAAGAATGTTTTGGAATTATTTCCCGCAGTAAAAACATCGGGCCTGTATGATAATTTACAAAAAGCCATTGGTGGAGAAGTGGTTCATAGTCTTGCTTACCGGTCGGTTATTTCCAACCGTTATTTTGAAAATTATTTTATCCCCCTTAAAAATAATATGCAGGAAGTTCATAGCGTATTAGTTATTGGCCACGATAATACACCTGTCATGGAAGCGGCTGAAAAAATCGACGACATCAATACAAAGCTTAACGAAGCACAACGGCTCGCGCATATCGGCAGCTGGCAATGGGATATTGTTAGGAATCATATTTCCTGGTCGGATGAGCTATACAGAATATTTGGAGTAAATGCCGATGAGTTTGAAGCCAATTACGAAAGCTACCTGCAATTCATTCACCCTGATGACAAAGATCTTGTAAATAAAATCATACAGGGAGTCTATGCCAGCAGAGAGCCCTTTGATTTTTACCACCGCATGATTCGTCCCGATGGTAAACAACGCACCATTCACGGCCGGGGCGAAATTATTGTCAATGATAAGGACGAAGCGATCGCCATGGCCGGCACCGCACAGGACGTAACGGAGATCAAGCTTGCCGAAGAAGAAATAAAACAAATGGCCAATGAGCTTCTCCGTTACAATAAAGAACTGGAACAAATTAATAAGGAACTGGAGTCATTTACGTTTGTTGCCAGTCACGACCTCCAGGAGCCACTTCGAAAGATCAGGACATTCCTGACACTTATAGCCGAAAAAGAACTATCCTCCTTGTCTGATATAAGTAAGGATTATCTGACCAGAACGATCAGATCGTCTGAACGAATGCAACAACTGATCATCGACCTGCTTGCCTATTCAAGAACAACCGGATCCGAAGAACATTTTAAAAGAACTGACCTCAATGAAATATTGCAACATGTAAAAAATGAGTTAAGAGAAATGATCGAAGAAAAAAAAGCCGATATCGAATCAGACCGGCTGCCTACATTAAATGTGATACCGTTCCAATTTCAACAACTCTTTACCAACCTGCTCAGTAATTCTATTAAGTTCTCCAAACCCGGGATTCATCCCCATATTTTGATAAAACATGAGATCGTTGATGGCAGCGCCATTGATGGGGAAAAAGGCAGTTCCGGCAAGAAATACAATTCCATTTCAATTACAGACAACGGAATCGGCTTTGAAACAAAATATAATCAGAAAGTGTTTGGTCTTTTCCAGCGACTGAACAGCAGGAAGAGCTATGGGGGAACCGGTATAGGTCTGTCTATTTGCAAAAAGATAGTTGAAAATCACGGTGGTATTATCATCGCCTATGGAGAACGGGATAAAGGAACTACTATTCAAATTTATATACCTGAATCAATGTAAGAAAATAGCTTATCTGAATTAGTCAACACGTCATCTTACGGACAATGTCCGATAAGTTTCAACTTAAGTTCCAAGAAACAAGCTCCAAATAAATCCGAAAAAAGAAATCCGAAATTCGAAAAAACCGACCCCGATGTAAGGCTCTTTCGGATTTCAAGTTTAGGATTTCGGATTTATATCGAATATCCTTATCCTATAAAACTCAATTGCATCTTGACAGATCAAGTCCAGCCTATTACAGCTTATCACCATCCTATCCCGTAATCTTCACCATGATTGGAACTTCCTCCCCAGAGAGTTCCGTGTTTCCAATCAAAATAAATTGCATTGATCGGTCCCGATGTCCTGTCTTCAAAACTCAACGTATACCCCATCAGCTTTAGTTCTTTTCTGATCCAATCAGGCGTACTGCTATTAAGTAACATTAAACCGGGTTTTGGTTTACGATCTTCGATTTTTGTTCCGCCCAGGGATAGCCAGAGTTGATCGGTATTAATGTTCGCCGCTTCCACTGCTTCCTGCACGGTCATTCCAAACTCAACAATATTCAGAAAACATTGCAACAGGTTTTGATCCTGCGTATCCCCTCCCTGCACCGCCCATGACAAAAATGGCTTACCATCTTTCATTGCTAAAGTGGGTGTTAATGTTACTCTGGGTCTTTTGCCCGGTGCCACGACATTGAAGGGATTCAATGAAGAGTCTAAAACGAAACTCTGCATACGCTGGCTCATACCCACACCCGTGCGGCCGGCGATACAGGCAGGCACCCATCCCCCACTCGGTGTAATAGAAACAACCCATCCTTCTTTATCGGCAGCTTCGACTGAAGTAGTGCCTCTTGTTAATTGATCAAGGTAATTTTCATCGATGGGATTATTATTATATCCAAAAACTCGTTGACGCATGTAGTGAATAAATGGATTCCTTTTACCTTCAAAAGGATAAGGATCGCCGGGCCCAATTTTCGGATCGTTCTTATCAGGATGTATCAGCTTCGCTCTCTCCTTTGCATATTCTTTCGATAGCAATCCCTTCATGGGCTGATCTTTTGCAAAATACGGATCGCCATAATAAAAATCCCGATCAGCAAATGCGAGATTCATTGCCTGGTAGATCGTATGGATATACCTCGACGAATTGTATCCCATACTTTTGAGGTCAAAATTTTCGAGAATGTTCAATGCCTGTAGCATGGAAGGTCCCTGCGTCCATTGTTGCAGTTTATAGACATCAATACCTTTATAATTTACTTTCACTGGTTCTTCAATCATCACTTTCCATTTCGCCAGGTCTTCCATAGTAATTAAACCACCTTGCTCCTGGCAGCCCCGCACAAATTCTTTTGCAATATCCCCTTTGTAAAAACGATCATAAGCTATATTGATCGCTTCTTTACGGTTCTTTCCTTTTTTCAACGCCTCCTGTTCCGCATCCACCATTTTTTGCAGTGTCATTAACAGGTCAATCTGTTTAAATATTTCTCCGGCTTCCGGGGCTTCTCTTGATTGTCCTGCATGTGGAAGGAAGACTGCTTTTGAGTACGGCCATTCTTTAATGCGTTGTTTATTTCTTTCAATGCTATTAGCGGTTTGAGCTTCCATCGGATAACCCTCTGCCAATTGCATGGCGGGTGTCAATACATCTTTCAAACTCATCGTACCGTATTCAGCAAGCATAGTGCAAATCCCGCCCGGTGTACCTGGGGTAACGGCTGATAAGGGTCCATATTCGGGGGGAAAGTTGTATCCTTTGCTCCTAAAAAAATCTACAGTAGCTCCGGTAGGTGCCATACCCAGCGCATTGATGCCAATTATTTTTCCCGTTTTTGGATTATAGATCAATGCCTGTGTTTCCCCGCCCCAGCTTAAAACATCCCACATCGTGCAGGTGGCGGCCACCATAGCACAGGCTGCATCCACTGCATTTCCACCTTTTTGAAAGATCATAGCGCCGGCTGCGGCAGCTAATGGTTTGCCTGTGATGGCCATCCAGTTCTTGCCATGCAAAGGAGGTTTTTGCGTTTGTTGTGCCATAACAGTTATACAAGAAGTGATTAAAAAAAGAACATTCAGGAAAAATTTCATAAAAAACATTTGTCTCTAAAGTTAAAGAGTAAAACCAATATATATGTTGCTTTGAACCATCCTTCCTTCCGAAAGTTCGGGACGTCAGTACTGCGCAAAAAAAACCGCCCGGTATTACCCGGACGGTTTAAACAAATAGATTCATTGCTTAGAATCGTCCATTCCGGTCGCGGCCGTCGTTGTCGTGCCTGTCATAACGGTCATGATCATTATCATTCCATCTGTCACGGCCATACCTTTCTTCGCTTACCCTGATCTGTCCACGGAAGTCAACATTGATGTCAATGTCATTGTTTCTTACGATAAAGGTAGAAGCGTCTACCAGTTTCTTTGTTCTCAGGAACGAAAAAACACGGCCCACTTCGTATACTCTGATAGTGTGGCTTCCTTTCCTGATATTCGAAAGTTCCATGGCACCGTTCCTGGTGAAATAACTGCGTCCGTCGATCACGATCTCATAATTTCCCCTGCTCTTTAAAGAAACAGAAGGGCGACGATCTGCGGCAAATGTTGTTGCTACGGTTAAGATAGTAGCAGCAATAAGTGTAAAAATTTTTTTCATCTGATTAAATTTAATTTTTGAGGCCCCTGGAATCAGCCGGGAGATTTCAGGGACCAATTTGTTTTAATTATCCCGGTTGTGCCAGTACTATTTCAAAGCAAATGCCAGTGTGCCAAAAACCATTAAAAGAATTGTTAAGTGAAAAATGAACCGAACAAAGCAAACACTTAAATCTAATAGGATTAAGTCCCGGCAAGGCTTTCGGCCAATGTTATTTATTGTTAATGTGCTGAGGTAAGAGATTTACGCGGAGGAAACGATGTTATCCTACAAATCAGGTTTAGTGAAAAAAATCATAATGAATGAAAGGAGATTAAACCTTTAACCGGTTGTCAAATCCCGGAGAGATTTACCTTACAGATGCGCTTTCGCCAGAGAAATAATTAAAAAAGTACCTATTAAGATTGCGATCTTCATGGCGGGTCCTGAATCAATAGACCTTGCACCCCTATTAATTGCCCCTGTATCGTCTTTCCGTATATTCGCTTAACTCAAACCTTCACTGAGATGACAAGAACGTTATTGGCCTGTTGTATGACCACCCTGTTTTTTACAACATCAACAGCCCAGACAGGCTACAGCAATTTTTCGCAACAAACTGCCCGCATCAATGCCCTGGCCAAAACCTATCCGCAGCTGGCCAAAGTAAGATCGTTGATAAAAACTGCCGGAGGAAAGGATATCTGGCAAATAACGATTGGTTCAGGTAATCCCAACACTAAACCTGCGATCGCTGTTGTGGGCGGTACAGAAGGCAATTACCTGATTGGTACCGAACTCGCCATCGGCTTTGCTGAAAATTTATTGCAGGGCAGTAATACCGACAGCATTAAGGCCTTGTTGAACAAAACCACCTTCTATATTTTCCCTAACATGAGCCCCGACGCCATGGAACAATACTTTGCCTCATTAAAATATGAACGCCAGGGAAATGCTACTATCACTGACGATGACAGGGATGGCAAGATCAATGAAGATGGTTTTGATGATCTCGATGGCAATGGCAAAATAACCTGGATGCGGGTTGAATCACCGGTGGGTGAATATAAAACACATCCTGATGATCCAAGAGCGCTTGTCAAAGCTGATTTGAACAAAGGCGAAAAGGGTAAGTACATTTTATACACAGAAGGAAGCGACAACGACAAAGACGACTCCTTTAATGAAGATGGTGAGGGTGGTGTATGGCTCAACAAGAACTTTACGTACAAACAACCCTCATTCTCGCCGGGAACCGGTGAGTTTGCTGTCTCGGAAATTGAATCAAGGGCATTACTTGATTATTTGTTTGAACAATTCAATGTATATGCAGTCCTAAGTTTCGGCAGCAACAATAACCTCTCCACTCCTTTTTCTTATAATGCGACTGCAGCTACTCAAGCTGTCGTAGCAGGCTGGCAGTTGCAGGACGTGAAGGTTGACAGCATGGTTGCTGATCTTTATAATAAGTCAGTGAACATGAAAGATGCACCTAAAACAAATCCCGCTGGTGGGGATTTTCTTTCATGGGCTTATTATCATTATGGCCGGTATAGTTTCAGTACACCGGGATGGTGGGTACCCAAAACAAAACCTGACAGCACCAAAGGCGAAAAAGCATTTACTGTTGATGATGCCACTGCTAATTATTTACGATGGGCCAATCAGCAAGGCATAACAAATACATTCACCGAATGGAAAACAATCCAGCACCCCGATTTTCCCGGTCAAAAAACAGAGATCGGCGGCGTTGATCCATTTGTCATGATCAACCCGCCTTTTAACCTGGTTCCTGATCTCGTAAAAAAACATACCAGCTTCCTGGTGAAGCTCGCCGGTTATCAACCCGAGGTGGACATTGTTAATATCAGAACAGAAAAAGTCGGCGCAGGATTGACAAGAATAACATTGGATATAATTAATAAAGGAGCATTGGCTTCTCATTCCAAACTCGGGGAACGATCTTACTGGGTCAAACGCATCAATGTAAGAGTGAATACCAGCGGTAACCAATCTTTCATAAGCGGGAAAAAGATCCAGGTATTGAATTCACTCGAAGGATACAGTTCGCAACAGCTTACCTGGTTGATAAAAGGAACCGGGAAACTGACGATTGAAGCAGGTAGTCCCACCACCGGCAGTAAAACAATTGACATCTCACTTTGATTATTCATTATTAATTATTGATTATTATGAAGCGCTACATACACAGAATTAAGATCGTTCTCCTGTTGCTCACCATCCACCATTCGGTACTCACCTATGCTCAAACCGCCGATCAACTCTTCAAGGCCGCCGGGTCGCCTGTCAACCCTAAAGTGCCGGTTAGCTGGAACCGGTATAATGATCATGCAGCCATCACAGAGATATGCAAAAAGATCGCAACAGCCTATCCTGATCTGGCCAAATTGGAATCTATCGGCAAATCATTTAAGGGTCGTGATCTCTGGTGTCTCACCATCACGGATTTTAAGAAAGGAAGCCCCGATAAAAAACCCGGGATGTATATTGATGGCAATATCCACTCCAATGAAGTACAGGGCGCCGAGTTCTCTTTATATACAGCCTGGTTTCTGACTGAATCATTTAAGGACACCAAATTTGTACAAGAGTTGTTAGCCGATAAGGTGTTTTATATCGTTCCCACGATCAATCCCGATGGAAGAGACAGCTATTTTCATGAACCTAATACGGGAAGCTCTCCCCGTTCCGGCGTCATTCCTATTGATAATGACCGCGACGGCCTGGTAGATGAAGATGGGTATGATGACCTGGATAATGACAAAGAAATACTGCTCATGCGGCGCAGGAATCCCAATGGCCGGTTGCGTGTTGATCCCGTAGACCCAAGACGCATGATACAGGTGGGCGCCGATGAAAGAGGCGAGTATGAAATACTCGGTCTTGAAGGAAAAGATAATGATGGCGATGGACAGGTAAATGAAGATGGCTATACATTTGAATACGATCCCAACCGGGACTGGGGATGGGGGTGGCAACCAAATTACATTCAGAATGGCGCTTACAAATATCCATTTTCTTTACCGGAGAACAGGGCGGTGGAAGAGTTTGTGATGAAGCATCCGAATATAGCGGCGGCCCAAAGTTTTCACAATGCCGGTGGAATGATACTCCGTGGTCCCGGGGATCCCAACGACCTGCAAACCTATAACCCGCAGGACCTGCAGGTATATGATGTCATTGGTAAGAAAGGTGAAGAGTTGATACCGGGTTACCGTTACTTAGTCGTGTATAAAGATCTTTATTCTGCCTATGGCGGCGAACTCGATTGGTTTTATGGTGGCCGAGGCATTTATACTTATTCCAATGAATTGTGGACGCCATTTTTATTCTATAATAAAGATGCTTCCCGCGACCCGCAGGATAATACTTCCTTTCTCTTTGATCGCTATACCCTATTTAAAGATGCGTTTGTTGACTGGCATGAATTCGATCACCCGCAATATGGCAAGATCGAGATCGGTGGTTTCAAAAAGAATTTCGGCAGGGCGCATCCCGGTTTTTTATTGGAAAGCGACGCACACCGCAACATGTCATTCACGATTTATCATTGTTATCATACACCCAGGCTGAATGTCGATACCATCATGGAAAAAGATCTTGGTGATGGAATAAAACAAATAACTGCCACAATCTCCAACAGCCGGTTGATGCCCACACACAGCAGCCAGGACCTTAAATATAAAATTGAACGGCCCGACTATATCACACTCACCGGGCCCAAAGTGATAGCAGGAATGGTAGTTGACAATGCTGATCTGAATATTACTACCGAACAAAAAACCGATGCTGCTGCTATTGCGGTGCGCAACATCCCCGGCCTTGGAACTGTCACGGTAAGATGGATCATACAAGGCAGTGGCAAGTATACGGTGATGGTGGATAGCAGGAAGGGAGGAGTGGTGAGCAAGACTAAATAAAGCTGAACGCCGAAGGCTGAAGGCGGAATGCGGAACGCGGAAGACTGCTAGCATTATGCATTAAGCTTTAGGCATTACGCAGCATTATGCATTAAGCATTAAGCACTATGCATTAAGCATTATTACGGATTTATACCAGGTAATTTTCCCCATACTAAAAAGGAAAATATTCTGTTTGATACTGGGAACTTTCTTTGAATGAGAGGAAGCCTCTATTTTAGTATCCTGTAAAAACCGTGTGTGTATGTATTCCGTCACTCTTGACAGCCAGAAACTGTATGAACTTTATGGAGGCTCCTATGACGATGTCAGGTTTATCCTAAGCAATTATCTTGATAAACATGATGATATTGTAAACTCATTCCATGAAGCATTCATATCCGGTATTGAACCGCTGATCAAATGCACCCATCGTTACTCTTCATCTTTCACTTATATCGGGCTGTCACAAGTCACTGAAGAGTGCAGAAACTTTGAGCAGGAATGTAAAATGGCGTCAGATACCATGGAGTTAAAACCTGGATTTGAAAGACTATTAAACATCATTGAACAGGGATCCGTTTTGGTAAAGCAAGAGCTTACCAGGGTGAAAAGGGCTTAAGGAACACGAAGAACAACAGTTATTATTAGCCATTATCCAATATTCGACTCTATGAAAGTTCGCACGCAGCTAATGTTGATTTTATTGTCCGTAATTGTAAGCCTTACCGGGCTGTCGATATGGCTAAAGATTAAAATCACAAAAGAAACCCGTTCCATCCTGCAGCATAAATTAGCAGAAACAAAAGGGAAAGAAGCCCCTGGAATACTGGAACAAAATGCGGCCAATATCACCGGGTATGTATACTACTATTCCGGCTGGGATGAATTAGCTCACTTCATTTCAACAAAAGAGAATTTCTCCTGGGGAAAAGAGAAATTAGATAATGAATTATCAACTTATCAATTAGATTATATATGGGTCGTGGACAGTGACGGTAAGCCCTATTATAATAGCAGCACCAACCCGGATCTCCCGGTAACAGAAATAAAAATCCGTCCATCAGAAATCAAGAAAGAGCTTGACAAAAAGAAATTCAGTTCATTTTTCATAAAACACAATCACAGCCTGGTCGAAGTTTTCGCAGGTCACATACAATCCGCGAAAGGAGAGATCACCGATCCGAAACCGAAAGGTTATTTATTACTTGGACGCATTGTTGACAGCATATACATGGCAAATATCTCGAAGCTTTCGGGAGAAATACATTTCAAACTGGATAATGCTAATGAGTTCACCGCACAAATTGATCCCGCCGCCGGTTCTTTCCGGTACCATTTACCGCTCGCAGGCATTGATGGCACCACGCTAGCCTCATTTGATATTTCAAGAAATTATTCTGTACTAAGTGATTATCAGAATTACCTGAAAAAATACCTGTTTGCATTTTTAATGGTTGTACTTATTATCAGCATTTTATTTTATTACTTCTCAAAGGTTTTTTTAGTACGCCCTCTCATTTCATTATCCACAGCGCTGAACCAGAAGAATGAAAAAATCATGTCGCCCTACAATCAAAGAAAAAATGAGTTTGGAGATCTTTCCCGCTTAATAAGCAATTTTTTCCTTCAGAATAAGGTACTCCAGGAAGAAATCGAAACAAGAAAAAGATCGGAAGAGGATTTGTACAAGGCGCTGAAGGAAAAAGAAGCGGCCCAAAGTGAAAAAATAAAAGCAGAAGAATTTTTGGGACAACAGCAGGCGATCCTTAAGCTCAACAGCAGTATCAATAACCTGGAATTTGATGATATTATAAAAGAAACAGTAGCACATGGTGCTAAAACAATCAATTGTGAGAGGGTGGGTATTTGGTTATATGACGACGACGGCATATCCATTATGGCGAACTATGTTTACAATCTTAGTACCGGCAATTACAGGGAAGGAGGCCGGACTTATGAGAAAGACCATCCCGGCTATTTTAAACATTTGAAAAAAGATATACTGATCATTGCCGACGATGCGCTCACTCATCCTGCCACGGCGGATTTTGCAGAAGATTACCTTATCCCTTACGGGATCACTTCTATCATAGACGTTCCCATTCGAAGCGCGGACAGAATAATCGGGATAGTAGGTTTTGAGCATGTGGGGACAAGAAAAGAATGGACTATCAATGAACAGGTTTTTGCACGATCCATTGCAGATATCATTGCTATTACATTTGAACGTAAACAACGAAGCAAGGCAGAAGCTGAATTGAAGAAAAGCCAGATCAGGTTTGAAGAAACACAGGAGCTGGCTCATATCGGCAGCTGGGAATTTAGTTTCGTTACGAAAGAGATCGCATGGTCAAAAGAAATGTACCGCATTTTTGAGGTGGAGGAATATTCATCAGCCAGCCTGGCAACATTATACAGAAAAAGAATACTTCGTGAGGATGTCCCTGTTGTACAAAGAGCCATAAAAAGTCTCGTGAAGAATCACGGAACAAATGCTGTCGAATGCAGAATTTCAGGTCAAAGCGCGGCAGTAAAGTACATACTTGTTATTGGCGAAATCATAAAAGACCCTAACGGAGCAGTTACCGGCCTCAGAGGTACCGTGCAGGATATTACCAAGCAAAAGCTGGCAGCTATGGCTAAGTCGGAATTTCTTTCCTGTATGAGCCATGAAATAAGGACCCCAATCAACGGAGTGGTAGGTATTGCCAACCTTCTATTGGAAGAAGACCTGAATGAAAAACAAAAAGAATATATCAAAACGTTGAATTTTTCTGCCCAGCATCTTGCCACAGTTGTTTCAGACATTCTTGATTTTTCAAAGATCGAATCCGGGCACATGGTCTTTGAAAAGGTTTCGTTCAACCTTGAAAAAAACTGCCAGTATCTATTCAATTTATTTGCCAACAAAGCTGCGGAAAAACGCATAGGGTTTAATTTTCTTCCTTCCCCGATGAAAGAATATTCGCTCTATGGTGATTATGTAAGACTGAACCAGGTCCTCTCTAACCTGCTTTCCAATGCCATAAAGTTTACAGATAAAGGCAGTGTTGATTTCAGTTATTCAATAAAGGATGATAATGGTGATAAGGCAAGAATTTGTTTTAGTGTAAAAGATACAGGAATCGGCATCCCGGAAGAAAATCAAAAGCAGATATTTGAAAGTTTCACCCAGGCCGACGAAACAATTACACGACAGTACGGTGGTACCGGGCTTGGACTCACGATAAGCAGGAAACTGGTCGAGCTACAGGGGGGAAATATATCATTGAAAAGCATTCGTGGAAAGGGTTCGGAGTTTACTGTTGAGTTATCGTTTGATAAGCATGTTTATAAAAAAGAAACCATTGTTCCAATCACCACGGCTGAAAAGAATCAAAACAAAGACCTTACTGGAATGAAAATTCTTGTCGCCGAAGACAACAATATCAATGCGATGGTACTTACCCGCTTCCTGACAAAATGGAAAATAGAAAGCAAAGTTGCGAAGGATGGTTCAGAAGCGCTGAAAATGCTGGGTATAGAAAATTTTGATATGGTGCTGATGGATATTCAAATGCCCAATTTAGACGGCATTGAAGCGACGAAGATCATCCGCCAGTCTGACAATCATTTATTGAAGAACATGATGGTTGTCGCTTTCACAGCGGACGCCTCGGTAGATACCCACCGTGAATTGCTTAAAATCGGTTTTGATCATTGTATAACTAAACCCTTTAATCCCGAAGCGCTTTTTACTTTTCTGAAGAAAAACTTTGAGGCGGCCTGAGGCAAACCAGTTTCCGAAGTTTGCTATTCTTCCTGCGAATGCCCAGTTCTTTAATGGCGATGTCACCGCCAACAATCTCCCCAAAATTCAACACCCTGGCTCCTTTTATAGGCTACCAGAGATAGAACACGGATAACACGGATCAGATGGATCAACACGGATCTTATCTGCGAAAATCCCGTTTAATCCGTGTAATCCGTGTTCCATTTTTCCAAATCGGGGCACTACTCAACTAACGACAGTTTGGTAGTGAATTATAATCCCAGTAATTTTAATAACGTTTATTCTTCGCTTCGCCGTTCACTGAGACCCTCCCTATGACTAAGGAAATACGATTGCTTAACTAAAATCAATTCAAATGAGAAATGAGAGTAAAATCTTA
>JANWHX010000182.1 GCA_025450235.1 Chitinophagaceae bacterium
ACTCCCGTAGTTCCATTCAATGGTGAAACTGAAGTAATGGTTGGCGGAGTGATATCGCCGGCTACCGTAGTAAACGACCAACTATAATCACTGGCCAGGGCATTCCCCGCTACGTCTTTTACACCCGCTGCACCGCCTATCACCTTTGCTGTATACACAGTCGAATTAGCCAGAGCAGATGTCGGTGTCAAGGTGGCTGTCATTGTCGTAGCATTGTAAGAAACATTGGTTGCTATCAATGCATTGGATGAATTACGTAATTCAATCGTCGAACTATTTATCGTAGCTGCATTCATTGCCTCATTAAAGATTGCTGAAGCTGTTGTATTAACGCTTACTCCCGTAGATCCATCCAATGGTGAAACTAAAGTAATGGTTGGCGGCGTGATATCTCCTGCTACCGTAGTAAACGACCAACTGTAATCACTTGCCAGGGCATTACCCGACGCATCTTTTACTCCCGCTGCACCGCTGATCACCTTTGCCGTATAAACAGTTGAATTAACCAGGGCAGATGTTGGCGTCAATGTGGCTGTCCTTGTCGTGGCATTGTAAGAAACATTGGTTGCTATCAATGTATTGGATGAATTGCGTAATTCAATCGTAGAACTATTTATCGTAGTTGCATTCATTGCTTCATTAAAGACTGCAGAGGCTGTCGTGTTAACGCTTACTCCCGTAGTTCCATTTAACGGTGTGACTGAAGACACTGTTGGCGGAATGATATCCGCAACGGCAGTCGTAAAATTCCATACGGCGCCCAGGGTTTTATTCGTCCCGTCATACAATTCCATACCCCATTCATAGTCTGTTTGGGGAGAAAGATTGCTCCATGTAAAACAGGGAGCGGTGCCTGAAGACACATTATTGGTCTGCCCGATCATCGGAAGCATATTAAATGACAGCTCGAACTGGCTGTCGGCATCCGTTTCGAAAGTATTAGTGAAGGGTGAATAAGTCTTTACTGAAATCTTATTCTGGGAAGGGTCAAATTCCATAATGCGTAATAGTCCATTACCGCCGCCTGTTCTGGCCTGGTAATCTGACAAAACTGTATGCACAGTATTGCCATTAAAAATATCGGTACGCTGGGCTTCTCCATCGCTTTGATGAATATGCCCGCAAACAAACAACATGAAGTTTGGATACTGTTTCAACTTATCATAAATAGCCTGGCCCTGCGATCCAAATGAAGGTTTTGGCGAACCGGTTTCATTGATTCCGAAATGTGTCATTACGATCACCTTCCTGTTGCTATGTGTTTGAACCAGGTTTGCAGCCCAGTCTAATACAGCAGCTTCCGGGGAAGTATCATATTCCATGGATATTACAAGGAACTCAATTCCACTGGCGGTGAATAAATCATAATGGTTATCATTATTACTACCCTCATGCCCTCCATAATAGCTGCGACCGGTAAAACGGGAAAAACCAAAATACTGATTGTATTTAGCGGTACTTGCTGTATTGCCACCTCCATTGGGAGTCTGATCATGATTGCCTACACTGAGACCATAAGGAATACCTTGTGGCAAACCTGTCAATGCCGGGCTTTCAAGCGTTGAGATTGCAGTATTGACTCTTTGCCATTCTACATCATCATTAGCGCCGGGCGGATTATCACCGTTTTCCGTACAGTCTCCCAATTGACCGACATAAACGATATTCATGGTTTGCCTGTTACTGGCTATCCATGCCGTTTGAGAATTAAACATAGCAGCAGCTCCAGGCCCCTGGGGTTCTTCAGTATAATACTGCGTATCAGGTAATAATATGATCGTAAATTTTTCTGAACTATTGGCGGGCTTCGCTCTTCCAAAATACCTTACTTGCACCGTGCCACCATTGGGGTCGCTGACCGTCGCACACAGATTTGGGTTTGTTGATACAAGAGTGGCCTGGTTGGCAGGCGATGGATTAGCAGGTAAATTGGGGGCCTGGCCAAAAGAGGCCAAACCGGCGACAATAAAAAATAAGAATGAAACGTAAAAGCTCAATTTCATAAAGCCAATTTTGAGAATGAAAAATAAATGGGAACTATCCCAAATGGCTTTTAGAAATAAACTGTGACAAACAAAAGATATCAGTGGAAGATTTCAGGGGGAGGGGCTTCTACTAAGGTAACTATTATTTTTATGGGTACAAATTTTAATCTCTGCATAAATGTTTGAGCAACGAAGACGATTGTGGCGGGTGAATCCTGCTGCACGCTTCGCACACCCGCCACGACGACAAACCATTTTTTTATGAGGGCTTGTTCATCCTCACACCGGATTATGCGGCCAAAACCGTTTCAGTCACTGCTTCCTTTATGAACTGCACATTCGCGATTATTTTTACCTCATCGCCCAACAAAACGCCACCGGCTTCGGTTACAGCGCCAAAGCTTACCCCAAAATCCTGACGATTGATCTTACCCGTTACAGTAAATCCTGCACGTGTGTTGCCCCAGGGATCCTTTGTGATACCCCCGAATTCAACATCAAGTTTTATTCTCTTCGGAGTTCCTCTCATTGTCAATATTCCAAATAAACTGTATTCATCAGCTTCATCATTCTTTGCGAGCTTCTCGCTTTTGAAAATTAACTGCGGATGTTTGGGTGCATCAAAGAAATCGCTGTTCTTTAAATGTGCATCCCGCTGCTCATTATTAGTAGAGATAGAATCGACCTCTGCGGTGAAATCAATTTTGGCCGCGGTAAAATCATCTTCACTGGTTTCTACTGTTCCATTGAATTTGTTAAATTGACCTGTTACTGTTGAAATCATCAGGTGTTTTACTTTGAACTGAAGTTCTGAGTGTGTTGGGTCTAAAGCCCATTTTGTAGTTGACATTTTCTTGTGTTTTAATGTTATGGATAAAATATTTTTGAATGAGTTGCTGTTTATTGTGACCAATAAAATCTTTGTTGTCCTTGTGTCCCTTAATGTACTTTGTGCTATAAAAAAATGGAGCACGAAGTGCACAAAGACGGCACGAAGCCCACAACGTTCTTATCCAGCCGTTGCTAATTTCAATTCAGGATGTTCTTGTTCATATTCCTGCCATGCTCTTTCCAATGTCTGGAGAAAAACTTCCGGTTGCTGGGCTCCCGACACTCCATACCGATCATTTATAACAAAGAAGGGAACAGCATTTATTCCTAATTCACGGGCTTGTCGTTCATCATATCTCACTTCGTCCATCAATGCATCACTATCGAGCATCTTTTTTACCAACCTTCCATCCAAACCAATTTCATCACCAAGTATGATCAGGGTAAGATGATCACTGATATCCTTTCCTTCGGTGAAATAGGCTTTGAATAACCTTTCTTCAGCAGCATCACCCATGCCGTTGAGCTTAGCTAACTGAATCAACCGGTGGGCGTCAAAGGAATTTGCAATAACCGCGGTATCGAAATGGTAATCCAATCCGACTTCTTTTGCTGTTTCTGTCACATGCCGGTGAAGTTGTACGGACGATTCACGGGTTATGTTTTTTCGCCCGGCCAGGTAATCATATATATTGACACCCGCTTGCGTTTTGATTCCCGGATCCAATTCGAAACTGTGCCATTCCACTTCTACTTTATCTTTTTGCGGGAACTGCGCCATTGCTTTTTCAAATTTCCTTTTACCCATGTAGCAGAAGGGACACCGGATGTCCGACCATATATCTACTTTCATTTTCATCGTTTTTGTTATCATGATTATGTTTCCTAACACTGTTAACTTAATGTTTAAAAAAAAAGCATCATCCTTTGATCCCTGAAATAAAACCGATCAGGAAATCCTTCAGCACCATTGCATTCAATTCATCCCTGCTTTCATTTTTACCAAGCATATTAATGGATATCAAACCATGCAGCGTTGACCAGAATGTGTTCAATTTTAGATGAGGGTCGGCGCTTGTGTTCTTATTTTTTGCAAGTATTTCCTTTATGGTTGAAAATATTATTTCTGCAAAACTTGCCATCTCAGGTATCTGCTTTACGGTTTCACAACCTGGCATACCGAGTCCATACATCAGCTGGTAATATTCCTTATTGTCAAAGGCAAATTTCCAATATGCATACGCAATAGCTTCAATCTGCTGTTCGGGATTGGTGAATTGGACTTTTGCTTTTATCAATTGTTCGTTCAACTGCTGAAATCCACGTTTGGTGAACTCAAGCATGATGGCTTCTTTGTTTGCAAAATGATCATAAATCACCGGGGCGCTGTATTCTATTGCATCGGCGATCTTACGGATCGAAAGGGATTGCCAGCCTTCCCTTTGCACCAGCTCCCAGGCAGCCTGCAGGATAGAAGCTTTCACTTCTCCTTTTTGCCTCAATTTGCGCTCAGCGATTCCCATTTTTAATCTAGTTATAATTTCTAACAGCGTTAGCAAATGTAGGGCTTGTTGCATCGCGAACCAAATTTTCCCGAAAAAAACTTTGTTAAAGAGAATTTCCCTCTGCTTATTATCTCGGCTAGAGTTAAGGTTGTATCAACGCAAGGAACTTAGGAGCACTACGAACACGAAGGGTGCACGACGTACGCGAAGAGTACCCGAAGTTCGCAAATGATAGGCGACTGGTAAATGCTTCTTTGGCCCTTTGTGTTTACTTTGCAGCCTTCGTGTTCCATAATTCTGAATATTAAAACTCAATCATGACCAGCGAAAAATTGCAACAGTTAATCAACAGGATGTTTGAAAACATCTCTGCCCGAATACCTTCGTATAAAAACAGTGATGCCGACTGGAACATTGCACAGGGGAATGTGGCAGTATGCATTATTGATGATCCTGGTAATGTATATGGAAAGATCTGGGGGACTGATAAGTTAAGAGGCCGCAGGTATTTTGATGTAGCTTACCGCAAAGCTTCGCAGGTATGGATAACGGGGTATGCAACCAATGAATATGAGCGATTGGTATTTACAGACCAAATAAATTATAAAGATTTTGGAATAGAATTGCCCGATCTGATGGGTTGGCAGGGCGGTCAGCCGATACAATTAGAAACCGGTACACGCATTTCCTGCGGATTTAGTGGCTTTAGAGGAGTGAATGATCTGGCCATTGTAAAAAACGCCGCGGATGATGCGATGAGTTAGTCAATCATGTCCTTGTTTCTGCTTCGGCCTGGGCAGACACTACGAACGCTCGTCATGCTTTGGACCGAATAAAAAATTCCGTGGAGAATTTTATATGCATTACATTTATTGCTCTTTTCCCCCCTGTAAAAATCAATTCTACCCTTGCATTTATTAATTATTTAAAAAACAAAACCAATGAAATGCTCGCGATTTGCCGGCTTGCTATTTTATGCAGCCTTTGTAATCTTTTTAGCCTCCTGTGGTGACAATGCAAGTGAAGATAAGACCACCACTGATACCAGCAAGACTGAAGCTACCACTAACACCCCTGCGGAAACCCCGCCGGTGAACACTATTATTACCACGCCCCAGGGTATGATGGTAGCAACTCACAAAGTGGCCAATTTTGCAAAATGGCTAGCCTCGTATGATGAACACGATTCTATGCGCGTAGCGAATGGGATACATAATTATGTCATCGGCCGCGGCATGCAGGATTCCAATATGGTATTGGTAGCTGTAAAAGTGGATGATATGGCAAAAGCAAAAGCATTTGGCAAAGATCCCAGCCTAAAGAAAGCCATGCAAAAAGGCGGTGTAGTTGGCGCGCCTTCCATTTCTTTTATTACAACTACCTGGCAGGATACGGCTAACATTGGCAATGCCGTTCGCTCCAGGACCACGTTTACAGTAAAAGACTGGGCTGCCTGGGAAAAAAGCTTCATGGAGGGTAAGCAGGAAAGACTTGACAACGGCATAAAGGACAGGTCTATTGGACATGATGCTGATGATGATAAAAAAGTAGGGTTGGTGACAGCCGTAGTGGATACCGCCAAAGCATTTGCGTATTACAAGTCAGATGCGTTGAAAAAAAGAAGAGAAGCGGGAGGAGTAATAGGTGAACCGAAACGGTTCTTATTCTATGTGGTAAAGCGCTATTAAGAATCTAATCAAGAAAATAAATTTCCCTGGCAGGGTTCGTGAGTGCACGAACCCTTTTTATTTGATGAATGTGAGGCACAACGAAGGCAATTCATTGATATTATTTAACCGGTATCGCCGGCCTTACTTCGATCTTGCTTGGCAATGTTCTGGGATTCATATGTAAAAGGTCCAATACCATCTGGCCAATATCTTCGGGCTGTATCTTCCATCCATCGGCATCATTAGGAATATGATTATTAAAATGCGTGGCCACAGAACCCGGCATGATGGTCGTAACCTTAATTCCGTATTTACGCAGATCGAGCATAATTGCCTGTGAAAAACCTACCAGCCCAAACTTACTGGCATTATAGGCCGCAGCAGTTTCGAAGAAGTTGATACCTGCAAGGCTGGCGATAGTGATGATATAGCCCTTCGATTTTTTCAAGGCATCAATACTTGCCTTTACACTGTTGAAGACACCGGTCAGGTTGGTGTCAATGGTTTCTTTCCAGTCTTCTTCACTCAATGTGTCAATTGCGGAAAAATGACCCACGCCGGCATTGGCCACCAACACATCTAATTGGCCGAAATGATCGATGGCAGTCTTCAACGCTTTTATTTCTGCTGCAAGAGAACTTACGTTGGATTCAATCGCTAAAACTCTGGAAGGATCTTTACTTAATGATGCAGCCGCTTTTTTGGCAGCGCTCATGGTTCTGCTGGTGACGGCAACTCTCATTCCGTTATCCAGCAAAGATTTGGCAATACCATATCCTATGCCTTTGCTACCGCCTGTGATATAGGCTACTTTGTCTTTGATGTTGTTCATAATTATTTGTAAAGTTCAGTGTTACCGGGGTACTTTTAGATAACACCGTTAGGGCAAAATAGTTCTGTGTCTAATTGTCAGCTGACGAGTCCCCGCTAAAGCGGGAGACTCGTCGGAAAAGAGTTCATGTATAAAGACCCTATCTGTTTCCTTCTGTTGTGTCCTATGTGCCTATGTGGTTCCCCGACTCACAACTCACGACTCACTACTCCCGACTGTCATCTCCCTCTTCTGTTGTACATTTAAGAAATGCAATCCAACTCCTTCCTGTTATATGGCGCCAATGGATACACGGGAGAATTAATTGCCCGTTATGCCGATCAATATAATGTACAACCCATTTTGGCAGGCCGGAGAAAAGAAGTCATAGAGCCGCTGGCAGCCAAACTAAATCTTCCTTACCGGGTATTTGATCTGAATGATACTGTTGCATTACTTGCTGCGTTAAAAGAGGTGAAAGCAGTGATACATGCAGCAGGTCCTTTTCATTTTACAGCAAAGCAAATGGTAGACGCCTGTTTGCAAACTGGAACACATTACCTTGATATAAATGGTGACATTTCTGTGTTTGAAATGATAAAGCAGTATGATGCGGCCGCAAAAAAGGCAGGCATCATGCTGTTACCCGGCGCTGGCTTTGATGTGGTACCGACAGATTGTGTGGCGCTGCAGTTAAAAAAATTGTTACCCGATGCGGTGGCTCTTAAATTAGCATTCGCCACGTTAGGCGGCGGACTATCTCACGGTACGGCAAGCACTATGGTGTCCCGCCTTGGTGAAAAAGGCGCTGTAAGAAAAGATGGAAAGATCATCCGCCGGCCACTCGGTGAAAAAGGAATATGGGTTGACTTCGGAAAGAAGAAATTGTTTGTGATGACCATTCCCTGGGGTGATGTTTCCACGGCCTACTTTAGTACCGGCATACCGGATATTGAAGTCTATACCGGCATCTCGAAAAAAGTGTATAATATTTTGAAGTTGCAACCGCTGTTTAACTGGATGCTTCGGACAAAACTTATCCGTAATTACATTCAGCGGAAAATAAACCTACGGGCGGCAGGTCCGAATGATGAACAACGAAGTAAAGCCATGAGTTTAGTCTGGGGTCAGGTGAGAAATGCTGAAGGAAAAACAGCTACGATACGGTTGAACGGTCCTGATGGGTATACATTGACTGCTCACAGCTCATTGATTGTTGTGAAAAAAATATTGAATGGAAATTTTTGTCCCGGCTATCAAACACCGGCCAGCGCCTACGGGGAAAACCTGGTGATGGAAATTTCGGGGGTGGAAAGAGAGATTGTTGGGTAATAATAAATATTCAGGCATAGTTCATTAGATCGCCGGCTCTTACTGTCTTTCCGGAAATCAATTGCTATTCATATATAGTTCCTTCCATGACAATAACTGAGTAACCACTGATCCAGATACCTTCATTTGTAACTTCAAACCTTATAACAGAGCGGTGATTTACTTTTACACCCTGCAAAAGTTGATAAATAGTATCCCGTTGAATGTATCCTTTTTGAAAAAGATAACCAGCTAATGGTCCCGCTGCACTCCCGGTTGCCGGGTCTTCATCAATCCCGATTCCCGGGTTAAAAAAGCGGGTCTGTGCAAAATATTTCCTCTCATTGCTTGAGAAAGCAAAGCAGTAAACTCCTTCAAAATTGTATTTGTCAGCTATTTTAATAAGCATTGATTTATTTGAAATTGTTTTATTTAGAACTTCGGGACTCTTCACTGGCACCATCAAATGGGCAACTTCAGTTTTAACCACAGCCGGAACTAAATTGTCATCCAAAATTTCATCCGGATCCAATGAAAGCGCCTCCGCAATTATTTTTGAATCAGCCGCGGTTACAATGACTGCGTGCCTTTGCTGCATACCAATTAATAAACCATCGCTGGTATCTTCGACAGAAAGACGAATGACCTCATCTTTCATAATCACAAAAGGTCTGCCATCCTGCTCATGAAAGATTTTAATACCTCTTAGAATGGCCGCACAGGCAGCGCCTAACAGGTTGTGACCTGCACCATTTACTTCAAATCCTGTGGGCGTAAAAGAACGAACCTTTAAGGCTTTTTCTTGGGTTGAGTAGTAAATAAAAGAAGTTTCAGAATATCCAAACTCTCTTGATATATTTTCATAAGTAGTTAACTGCAGTTCCGAGTCAGCAAAAACTACAGCCAATGGATTTCCCTTGAACCTTTCATTTGTGAAAACATCAAGTACACAATAGTTATAAGTATTCATTTTTGCTGATAAAATTGTAGTTGGCATTATTGGCGATCTTGCCTCTAGCTTACCCTCACCAGTTTTTCAGCCAAACATTGAACCAAACTGGGCTATGGTAGTAGCGGGACTGCACAAGAGGGTCCCGGCCAGATTGGAGTTGTGCTCATTCTTCTCAGATAAGTTCCCGTTTTACGGGTTTTCCGCGATTTTAAGGGTTAGAGCGGGACTAGTCGTACTTTACATTATAATGATAGAACAAACGGAACTTGTTATAAGCAAATGGTCGTATCATCCGCCAGTTAAATCCATTGAGGAGGCAGGAGAAAAATTAAACAGCTCCATTACACTGGAGATAATGAAGAAAAAAGCGGCAACAAAAAAAGGGATCGCCTGCCGGTTTAACATTGAATTTGTTTTTGAAAAAGAAATTATCCTGCAATATGTTGCCGAAGATTCCTACGTAATAGATCCGGAAGATGCAATAGACATGCCCGAGCTGCGTATCATGATCAGGAATTCTTATTCCAAATTCAAAGAGAAATTTGAGCTTAGAAAATTGGGCACTGTACTCGCGAATAAATCCTTGCTGCCATTTGATGAAACAAAGTATGATCTTGAACCGGCGCTTCGCCTTCTGCAATAGTTTGTATCCTGTCAACTCTTATATTAAAAATGGCCCGTTCATCAACCAAACGACCGATGAGACGGAATTTTCTCTACCTTAATAGTCTAAAAGAAACGCTTATGGACTTCCAACT
>JANWHX010000183.1 GCA_025450235.1 Chitinophagaceae bacterium
GCCACGGATGCACGGAAGATTTAAAACTTTATCCCGTGAATCCGTGGCATCTTTTATTTTACTATGCCGATGTTACCATCCGGGGTTTTGTACAAGATTAGGATTTGCTGTTCTGTCTGATTCGGGAATCGGGTAATAATAATTTCTTTCTGCCCAGGTTCGTGTAATAGTTGTCAGCCACGTCACCTCTCCGTACGTATCATTGGCTAATCGCTGTGAATTAGGTACCCCGTTGATGGTTGCAGACACATTAATATAAGTTATGCTGGCCGGTCTGGGGGCCGGAGGCAGCACCTTATAAAAAACAACGTCCGGAATACCGTCTTCATTTAAATCAAGTTGAGCGTCCAGGGCCGGAACGTATATGCCATTCCATATCATCGTCATTAAGTCTCCTCTTTTCCACCTGATCAGGTCATAAAATCGAAATCCTTCTAACGTCAACTCAATCGCTCTTTCCCTGCGGACTTCCAGGATAACAGGATCAGAAATACCAGGAAAATATTTTGATTGTAAATAGGGATCAATGGTAGCGGGCTTTGTTGTTAATCCGCCGGTAATACCAGCCCGTTTGCGCAATGCCCCGATAGTCTTTGCCCAGTCCGCGTCTGTAAGAACTCCCAACTCCGCTTGTGCTTCTGCATAATTCAATAACACTTCTGCGTACCGGAAAATGGATACCGCATTGTTATTAAGATCCCTTGTGTCATAATACGTATCATCCAGGCTCCATTTAATAGGCATATAGCCGGTAAATGTATAAGAGAATACTGGTGGAGCTGCCACCAATGTTGTGCCACTTAACCTTTTGTAAGGCCCCATGCGAATTGTTTGCTCCAATCGTTTATCCCTGTTCTTCACTTCATCTTTAAACTCCATCGTTTCATATCCTGCCGTGTTTGTAAAAGGAGTGCCGTCAATTTTTAAATACGTATTAATAAAACTGCGGATAAAACTAAACCTGACCCCCGTAGTCGCACTCGTCATATACCAGTTTGCAGCATGAAGAATTCCCAATGCCGGATCCTGTAGTGCGGCTAACATAACTTCTTCAGGAACGGGAGCGGGGTTGGTAAATACTCTTCGGTAAGAAAGAGAGGTGCCGGCGACTTCATACAATTTGAAACCTGACTCATCCATTATTTTTTTTGCAGTGGTAGCAGCCAGTGTAAGTAATGCAGCAGAACTGCCTGCAAGATTCAGGTTGGTATGATATTTCCGGAACGTTCCTTCAAATAAACAGACCCTTGCTTTAAAAGCATACGCCACCCATTTTGTGATCAGGCTGCGTGAAGCATCAGTGACAGTCTTAATATTTACAGTCGCATAATCAAGATCTGCTATTATGGAATCGATCACTTTGGTTCGTGAATCACGGCCGGCAACTAATTCGGGCGCATCTACATCAAGAGGTTTACCTATCCAGGGAACATCACCATATCTTTTTACTTTTTCAAAATAAAAAAATGCCCTGAAAAATCTTGCTACACCATTGTAATGACGTCTTACATCTTCAGGAACACGAGGATCAGTATTCTTCTGAAGAAAATAATTCACATTTCTTAATTGTCCCCAATCCCAGTCCCAGTCAGGACCAAGTGCAACTAAATTATAAGCCGATGCAGATGTGTTATCACTAATGCTGGGGCTATAGGCATTTCCTCTTAGAAATGGGGGAGCATCTCTTCGTGCTCCATAGTCAGACATATTATCGGCAGTATGAACATTATTGGCGCTTGGCAGGAGCTGGTAAAAAGAATTTGCATATAATTCCAATCCTTTGTCACTACCGAATACTGCATCTGCGGAAGCAGTGGCTTCCGGCAATTGTTCGAGCTTGCTACAACCTATAACAAGAGAGGCTATTAAAACAAGCCATAAAGATTGTCGTTTCATAATTATAATTTGTTTCATACTGTTAAAATGTTACTGATAAACCAAATGTGACACCTTTCACCATCGAGTAGTTATATCCATCACCAAAGTTGGGCGTGCCGGTGGATGTAAATGTCTGGTCAGAAACTACGGTATTCTCGACATCTATGTCTCTTGTACGTTTATAAAGAGGTGACCATGTCCAGAGGTTTTCTCCCGAGAAATAGACACGTACATTCGTCGCATGGATCTTTGAAATTATATTCTTTGGCAAATTGTATCCAACCTGGATATTCTTAAGACGTATGTAGGCTACATTCTGAATGTATTTTGTTTGAGCTTCTCTCAGAATTCCACCATTACGGTTTGCAAGACGGGATACATATCTTGGCAAATACGCATCCGGTTTATCAGGTGTCCAATGATTATCGAGGTGCCATTTGGGTAATTTATTGTATGGCCTGTTATATTGTCCCCAGAATACACCGGCTTCGGTACTGGGAAACCAATCTTGTTTGCCTACACCCTGGAAAAATGTTGAAAAGAAAATTCCATTCCAGTCAGCAGACAAATTAATTCCATAAAGATATCGCGGTGCGCTATTTCCGATTATATACCTGTCTCCCGGGTTATCAACTGTGCCGGTGCCGGGATTAACAACGCCATCCTTATTCCGGTCTTTTAGTTTGATATCACCGGGAAAGGTAAGTCCTGACGACGTAGATAGGAATAGTGACTGGCTTGCGTGACTTGTAATATCAGCTGCCGAAGTAAAGAAACCTTCTGTTTCATAACCCCAGATCTCGCCGATCTTCATTCCTTCATAGTAATCGGTTAATCTTTTTTGCGGGTTATTATATTTGGTTATGACGGCCTGGTTATCGGCAAGGGTAAACCGCACATCGTAACTGAATGGTTTGGACTTGACCTTGAAATTATCACTCCATGACAATGTAAACTCCCAACCTTTTGTTCTTAGGTCTGCGTAGTTTCCTCTCGGTGCTGTTGCGCCAAACACAGCAGGCGGGGTTACAGCAAGAGTGAACATGTCTGTAGTCTCACGCACATATGCATCTCCAACAAATCCCAACCGACCAGAAAGCATGGTAAAATCTAACCCAATATTTGTAGTGGTAGAAGTTTCCCAGGTAAGACCTGAAGGAAGCACCGGTGGCCGGCTGGTGAATTGTGGTCTTATTCCATTTAAGATGAGTCCTAATTGAGCGATACTAAATTGCTCCTGATAAACATATGAACCGATGTTACCATTACCCAATGAACCATAAGAAGCGCGGATCTTTAGATCTGATATAATTTTTGGGGATACATTCCAAAATGCTTCTTTGGAAATGCGCCATCCTGCAGATGCCGATGGAAAGAAGCCGTATCGCTGATCTTCGGGAAATTTTGAAGAACCATCATAACGTCCATTTACTTCAACCAAATACCTGTCCTTAAAAGAATAATTCAATCTTCCGAAGCCTCCGAGAATGGCCCATTCTTCCCAGCCACCTGAAGTTAGTATAGAAGTTCCCAATGCGAGATTAATATCATTTGCATTTTCAAAGATCAGCCCGTTTCGCTGAGCCAATAGTCCTTTAAATGTTGATTGTTCATAATTATATCCAATCAACGCTTTGAAATAATGAACGTCTTTAAAGTGGTCTTCATACTCGGCATATATGTTCGTGGCAATGTATTGTGTTTTTTGCCTGATCTCACGAAGATCATTCGTGGTGGTCCCCAGGTAAGCTATCACACCGGGTTTGGAACTATACGGTAGCGGGACCTGTTTTCTTTTTTCGTCGATCTCAGTCGCTTGAAAAGTGAAATCACTTTTAAGCCTGAGTTTATTATTAAAAAACTCAGCTGTTAATCCAACCCTGTTCCTGAAAATGGCTCTCTCCAGGTCAATAGCATTTTTGCCGTAATAAAAATCGCCTACGGAATATGCAGACGATGCGGATAATGTACCGTCAGGGTTGAGCAGGGGAGCCAGGGGATGTCCTTCATCGGCAATATTCCTGTAAATGCCACCGCCTTCACCCACATTGATCGGTTGATGATATTTCATATTTGAATAATCAGTATTATTATCAAATCGCAACCAGGGATATACCTGAACAGATCCCTTGGCACGAAAATTCAGCATTCTGTAGTCATCAGAGTTGTACCGGAATATTCCTTCCTGGTTATAAATTCTTCCGGTCATCATAAAAGTTGTTTTATCACTACCACCCGACACAGTGAGATTATGCTCATTTGAGCCGGTTGAACTCTTATATAATTGTTTGTACCAGTCAGTACTTGCATAATATACATATTCACCGGTGGTAGGGTCCACTTCCACTTCGGGCAAACCGGTCAGGTGTGATCTTCTTTCAAGTTCGGCAAGATAAGCCTGGGAAAATTTCAATGTCTTATTCACCGCCTGCGGAAAAGTATTTTCCCAGGCAACAGTTGATTCAGCAAACATTTTCGCAAATATGTATGCATTATTTTCGAAATCGGGTGTCTCCGTTGGGTTTTTTATTGAATAGTTGCCTGTATAGGTAATACTTGTCTTACCCTTTGCCGGATTTTTTGTGGTGATTAATACCACACCAAATGCACCTCTTGCTCCATAAATAGCAGCGGAAGAAGCATCTTTTAGTATCGACACAGTCGCTATGTCGTTCGGGTTAATCACAGATGGATCTCCTTCAACACCATCAATCAGCACTAATGCATTGCCGCCTTGGCCTATAGAAGTGGTACCGCGTATATTAAATCGCGGGGACTGGGTTGGCTTTCCGTCAAGCATCTTGATATTAAGGTTGGGCAATACTCCCTGTAATCCCTGCGTAAGGTTCGGTATGGACCGGTTTTCAAGAACTTCAGATGTTACCTGGTCCACCGCGCCGGTGAGGTTTGCTTTTTTTTGCGTGCCATATCCGACAACTACAACTTCACCCAGCTGAACACTTTCAGACTGCATCTGTATGTCAATTATTTTTCGGCCATTTATTTTTTCTGTAACTGGCCGGGTATTGACAAACGTAAATAACAATTCGGTTGCATTAGCCGGGACGCTGATGGAGAACATTCCATTAGCATCTGTAGTTGTTTGAGTTTTTGTGCCGGCCACAGATATGGTTACACCTTGCAGAGGTGTTTTATCCGAACCTGTAACTTTTCCGCTGATAATATTATCCTGGGAATACGAGGCAAAATGCAGGCATAGTAGCAAAAGAGAGAGGCAATAGATCTTTCTCATAATCGTTAGATTTGGTCTGTTTATTAATAGAGGCAGCAGTAACTATAGTTCTTTCGGGAGAATTTACAGGATCGAGGTTTTTGTTAGTCTCGCAATCGACTAAACTACTTATACAAAAATTTATTCGTAAGTTAAGAGATAAATCAGAACTTAACAATTATATAATAATTATATAATACTGAAAACTAATACCGGGACCTGCGCAGTTTTTTTTTAGACAATCATCTTACGCCATGGCAGGTATTTTTCTTCCAGCCGCCACTGAAGCGCGAAAAACAGAATTTTGGGGAGGCTGCTTGTTGCGAAGTTTTTGTTTGACACGGATGCACGGAAGATCTAAGACTTTATTCTGTGAATCTAAGGTATCTATTTTCTACCATCTTACACCGTGGCGGGTGCCTGAGGGGTTAGTTTTTTAATACTTGCCAAAAGTCGGCATAAAGCTTTTCTTTATTAATGCCGGTAAACACTCTTATTTTTCTTTTTTTATTCTCCGGTGGCGTAAGAGCAGCACCTATTGTTGAAAATGCCGGCTGTAAATACGCTTCTACCAACGCAAGATCCCACATGACACGCGTTGTATCGCCGGGATTCTGTTCCTTCC
>JANWHX010000184.1 GCA_025450235.1 Chitinophagaceae bacterium
GCTTCAAATACAAAGAGGTGAGCGATATTATCGATTTCCTTGAGAAATTAATTTCTTCGCCCGGGCATTACGAATTCTTACAAGAAAATGCTTTAAGGAACTCAAAAAACTATACAATAGAAAAAGTAAGGGAAAGAAATGCTGCCCTCTTCAAAAGTTAACCGGTAAAGTCTTATTAACTTCTTGAAGGGATACTGACTCAACCGCATCTTTATCATAAGAAGAGGCGTAAAAATATTTGTTCAGCAGGGGACTGACTATTTTTTTCAGGACGCTATAATCATAAATCTCGCAGGGACTGGTACAATTAAAAATGGCGGTGCAGTTTTTCTTATAGGCCAGCGCAATATGCATGGCTAATGTATCCCCGGAAACAATATGACTGCATTCAGCAATATCACGGAGATAATCCCGTATGTTATTTCTTTGCTCAAACCGTCGTACAGAAACTCCTTCGCTTTCAAGTTGATGAACCAGTTCCTCATATCCCCACCATTGCTTATCCGGCCATTGCTTGCCGGTACGGCTCTCAACGCCGATCAAATTCCCTTTTGTTTTGATCGACCCGTCGGTGAAGATTTTATATGGTTCCCCGGTGAAATTCTTGCCTATCATCTTAAAAATATAGAACTGGTATGACTCGGTATTTGCCAATTTCAACTTATTCGCTCTTGTCAAACCTAGTTTGGAGACACGGCTCATATCAAACCAGCCGGCGGAATTATCTGTATAATTGATCGTATTACCGTCAAAATATACTCCTGATAAATCAGCTGTATTGGCGTTCGTGGCAAGTTTCGCGCAATCCTGGTCTTCCTCTAATGATATTACTTGTTCAAACCTAATCGTGCTTATGGCTTCGAAGGCTTCTTCGATCGTCAAAGCGATTAAATCCTTGTTATCAGGCAACAATGGTTTGTTTTTGCTATCCACTACCCAATAAATATTTCCCTTCAGCACATTCAGCAAACTTGTGGTTCGCACCACATCGCCGGCAGCGCCTGTTTTAATGATCAGTATTTTTTTCATTGAAAAACGAGAGAGTGCAAGATAAATTATCCGTGATGATTCATCATACAGGAGTTATCTGGAGAAAGTCCTTGCGGTTTATGTAATAATAAAAAAGAAAATATACAATCGGCAGGAAACTCGCCAGTTTTATAACAAAAATACCAGTCGAAAATCCGATCATGTAAAGAACAACAAGCAAAAATGCGCCGGCCAGGAGTTGCAAATTATCAATTACGCAAACGACCTTGAAATAATAAGTATCCAGGTGATGATAAATAAGTTCGATCGGTTTAGTGATATGATACCCGTCCGTGATCACAACTTTGGGATTATTGTGCATCACCGTGATCATAACAGGTGTTTTGCCTGACAGGGGGTATATTTCTGTTCCATTTACGATGGCACGAACCCGCAGGAAGTTCAGCAACACCTGGTCCTTCCTGGTGATGACAATATTATACGGCGGTAAAATGTCTTTCGGCTTGATGGTTCCTCGTTTTAAATTTCGGTCCGGGCTTGAGTATGAACAGTACCATCGATCGGCCCTGTCACCATGCTCGTGCCGACCTTAATTTGCCGGCCAGGCTATTTCTTTAAGCCTTTAATGATCTCAATAAATTCAGTGGCAACCAATGAAGCTCCGCCCACTAATCCACCGTCCACATCAGGGCACCCGAAAAGTTCCTTCGCATTGCTGGCTTTTACACTGCCACCATATAAAATTGAAATTCCGTCGGCAATTTTTTGTCCGTATTGTCCCGCGAGTATAGAACGTAAATACGCATGCATTTCTTGTGCCTGCGCTGTAGAAGCTGTTTTGCCCGTACCGATGGCCCATATTGGCTCATAGGCAATAATAACCCTGGTGATCTTTTCTGCCGGCAAATGGAACAAAGATTCTTGCAATTGTGTTGCCACAAAATCGTTCTGTTTGTCCGCCTCGCGGATACTCAGTGCTTCACCGCAACAAAATATAGGGGTAATAAAATTATCGAGGCAAAGATTAACTTTCTCTGCCAGAACCTGGTTGCTTTCATCAAAGTATTGCCTTCTTTCGCTATGCCCAACAATACAATAAGTCACCCCGATAGAATGCAAAATCTCTACGGATACCTCGCCGGTAAAAGCTCCAGATTTCTTGTGATAACAATTTTGTGCCGCGACGTAATAGTTTTTCTCCTCTCCCACTTCACTTCTCGCCATCAGTAGGTAAGGGAATGGCACTGCGAAAATTGTTAGTTGGTCAGGTGCCAGCCTGATATTGGCGCCCAGTATTCCATCAAGTAACTTCTCTCCTTCCTGAAAACTAAGATTCATTTTCCAATTGGCAGCTGCGATTTGTTTTCTCATTGTTTTTCTAATTATCGTTTAAAGATCATTTCATTGTTATCATCACGTTGCAGGAACCACACCTCAGGTAGTTTGTATCCAAACGCCTGCACTATCAGGATTTAGAAATTATCAAAAATATATTTCAAAACACTTTTTTCTTTTTCGGAAAGGGTATGTTTTTTAAATTTCTTCCAGGCTGCAATATCGATAAAAACTTTTTCCAGGCTGTACCGGTCAAAACCATCACTTCCCCATGAAAAACTTGGGATATATTTCGGCGTCAAACCGGTTCCAAAAACATTACAGCAAACTCCAATAACAGTACCGGTGTTAATGGCGGTTTGTACGGCAGTCCGTGAATAATCGCCCATCAATACTCCACATTTTTTGCCGGCATTTGTTTTACCGGCTGGCGTCCACAACCTGATTTCACCGGCATTGTTCTTAAGATTGGAATTGGTGGTGCCTGCGCCAAGATTGCACCATTCGCCTATTACCGAGTCACCGAGATATCCATCGTGGGCCTTGTTCGAGTAGCCAAAAAGAACAGAGTTCTTTATTTCACCGGCACCGATGCAATAAGGTCCAAGCGAAGTGGCGCCATAGACCTTTGTTCCCATCTTTAGTAACGAACCTTCACCCATTGCAAATGGCCCGCGGATCATGCACCCTTCCATCAGTTCAGCATTTTTTCCGATATAAATGGGACCGGTTGAGGCGTTTAGGATACAATGTTCCATACTGGCACCCTTCTCAATAAATACCTCCGATGGTTTAATGATCTTATTGGTCTTTGACGGAGTTTGGGATTTTCTTTTCGTGGTAAGCAATTCAAAATCCTGTCTAATGGCCCAATCATTGAGTTGAAAAATATTCCATGGAAACTGGATCGCTACTGGTTTGTCCCGTATAGTGACTGCTTTTCTTACTTTGATCTTATATTTTTCCTGGATTTCTTTTTTTGTAAACCTAAAAATGATACCATCGCTGCCTTTTACTGAAAGAAAGTCACCGTTTTCGAGTTGTCGCGCCGCCTTTACCAGCTTTGACGTGGGGAGGATATTTCCATGGATCATATAGCAGGTCCCACCATCCTTTACTGCTTCGGGAATGCTAATTGAACGGTCAAGATCCTTATAATCGTCCTCTTTTTTATCATACGACGTCAATCCGAGCATTCGCTCCCATTTTTCACGAATGGGGAGGATACCAACTCTTATATCCTGGATCTGCCGTGTCAAAGTAAACGGGTGCAGGTTTTCCGGTTGGCAGAATTCCTCTGTAAAAATGATCTTGTCCATTGCGGCGTTGTAGATTTTCAAAAATAAAGAAACTGCGGTATCCTGTGATATTAATTAAAAAAATCAACTGACCTTGACTATTCCAATTTCTGGCCCCTCATTCCTGACCAATTCCACACTACGGGAATCTGGGAATATTCGTAGTGTAGCAAAACCACTACAGGGGCTGAATGACATCTATTACACATAAATAGTTTCATATTCTATTTTTACTGTATTATACCCTTCGTTCCTTCGCTGTTCTATACCTAATGAACTCTAAAACTACTTTATGAGCATGCGTCAGTTAAAAATCAGCAAATCGATTACTAACCGCGAGTCCCCCAGCCTTGAAAAGTACCTTCAGGAAATCGGTAAAGTAGAACTTATCAGTCACGAGGAGGAAGTACAACTCATCGCCCGCATCAAAAAAGGTGATAAAATAGCGCATGACCGGCTTGTGAAAGCCAATCTCAGGTTTGTGGTTTCCGTCGCCAAACAATACCAGGGCCAGGGACTTTCTTTACCCGACCTTATTAATGAAGGCAACATTGGTTTAATAAAGGCAGTGGGCCGTTTTGATGTCACCCGGGGATTCAAATTCATTTCGTTCGCAGTATGGTGGATCAGGCAAAGCATTTTACAGGCAATTACCGTACATGCCAGGATGATCCGTCTTCCTTTAAACAAAGTTTTTTTAAATAACCAGATCACAAAAGCCCATTTATTACTGGAGCAACATCTCGGGCGAACACCGTCAGTAGAAGAAGTGGCTGAAGAATTGAATATGGATCCGGCCGATGTAGCGGCCAGTTTTTCAACTAGTAACCGCCACGTGAGTCTTGATGTTCCTTTTTCTGACGATGATGAAGGCACTTTGCTTGACAGGTTGGAAAACCCTGAAGCGGTGAAGACTGACGGCGCATTACATCATACCGAGTCTTTAAAAACAGAAATCACCCGTTCGATGCAAATGCTCACCGACAGGCAGAAAGAAACAATCTGTTCTTTCTTCGGGATTGGATTGGATCGTCCTATGAGCCTTGAAGACATCGGGCGAAAATTCGATCTTACGACTGAAAGAGTAAGGCAGATAAAAGATAAGGCCATAACCAAATTGAGAACAGCTAAAACATTCAATCTTTTACGCAGCTATTTAGACAATTAAATAATTCCCATACTAAAATTATACTTCTGTTATGCCCACAACAGCGTTGCGACTCCGTTGCAATAATATTGTGGTTTCATTTTAGTACCGCCGCACTACTAAATTTACATTGCGACCAACAAGACTTCTCTTCCCTGACATATTAGTTGAAACAAAACCTCGTGCCGCATTCAACAACTCTCCACATGGGTAAAAAAATGGGCATGAGGAATTCGTGAAGATTAATCATTCTGGCCCCGATGTTGCATACATCACAAAGAGCAAATATTTTATTAACGTAAAAGAGAATTTATGAAAAAGATATTCTTTTTTACAAGCCTATCATTTCTGTTTCTGGCTTGCAGTAAAGATAAGAGCATGACTGACGACCGCGGGAGTGCAAGCGCTATTAATGCAAACCAGAACAAGACTCTCCCGGAAAAAGATACAGTACATATTTTAAACACGGGGTTTGTACCGACCAATCTAAAAATAGATGTTGACAATACAGTGATCTGGGTAAATGATGACAACAAAGTTCATACAGTTACCTCAGAAAGCTTTGACAGCGGAGACATCCTCCCGGGAGGTTCATTCAGTCATCTTTTTGACAATGCAGGAGTTTTTGCGTATTACTGTAAGTACCATGAGGAGAAAGCTGAGGTCGTGGTGATAGCGAAACCTTAGTATCGGCAGGATAAAGAAAACCTCCCGAAGAATCAGGAGGTCTTAAAGTATAGCCATGAAAAACAAACTCTTTACCTGGCCTGCCTGTCCGGCAGACAGGCATAGAGCTGTATCACAATTTAATATTATTCTGCTTTTTTAGCATATTTCTTTTTGAACTTATCAATACGGCCGGCAGTGTCTACGAGGACGTTCTTACCCGTAAAGAAGGGGTGCGAAGTGTTGGATATCTCCAATTTTACCAGTGGGTACTCGTTTCCATCCTCCCATTTTACGGTTTCCTTGGTCGCAGCGGTAGAGCGGCTAAGAAAGGAATGGCCGTTACTCATATCTTTAAAAACAACCATCCGGTAATTTTTAGGATGAATATCTTTTTTCATACTTCCTTGATTTTTAAAGCTTACCCAGGGTTTAACCGGGCTCGTTACGTTAACAATTAATAAGTCGGCAAAGGTAAGCCGGAAACCCTTTTTATCCAAATAAAATTAGGGGTCTGAGGGGGTCAAAAAAGACGAAAGCATCAGATTTCGTTCATATACTTTCTTGCGATTGTATACTTACTAACCTGATGCTTTCTAAAATTGTATCGGCCTTGACAGCTTTTACAATTCACGTCGCATTTACTTTGTTTCCAAAATTTTTGCAACGATTGAGGCAGGAAGATACGATGCGCATATACGGGTTTCCAAATTTTTAAGGCCTAGGTTACACACGGGTTCTGCACCGGTTTATCCACCGTTTTTTCAAGTTATACAGCATTTCCCTGGCCCTATCCACATATTCTGACAGCTCGGATCTGTTTTTCTGCTGTTTAAAAGCAAAATCTAAATTTGGCGGGGCAAACCCAAATGAAGGCAATCAAATTTGACAGCAACTGCTGGCTCTCACCATTAACGCGCAGTTTAGATGCCCATCTTTCGATCAACACTTGTCAGTATCAAAAATTAAAATCAATCCCTCATATTTTCATACTGTAACGGTATTCCAAGATTCGATGACCTGCAAAGTTGAATGACAGCCTGCAGGTCATCTATTTTTTTGCCAGTCACTCTTACCATATCATCATTAATAGAAGCCTGGACTTTCAACCCGGAATCTTTGATAACCTTTACAATCTTTTTTGCGTCTTCTTGTTTCAGCCCGTTTTTTACCATTACATCCTTTTTCCAAAATTTGCCGCTTTGCGATCCTTCCTTTGACAGGTCGAATGCCTCGGGAGCAATCCCTTGTTTGTGGGCACGACTGACCAACACATCCAGCAACTGCCGCATCTTCATGTCATCTTCCGTTTCAATCTTGATAACAAACTCTTTCTTGTCAAGATTAATTACTACATGTGATCCTTTGAAATCAAACCGGTTGGTGATCTCTTTGGTTGTCACATTCACGGCATTATCCAATGACTGTGCTTCCACTTTGCTGACGATATCGAATGAAGGCATGCGTTAAGTTTAAGGTGAAAAGTAAAAATGCAAAAGTAAAAAGTTGAACGCTTCAAAAGTAGGAATGTTTTAGAAAGTAAACCGGATTCGTGCCAGTTCGCAGAATTCCCTGGAAAAAAGAGTCCCCCGTAGAAACGGGGGACGAAATGCACATGAGAAA
>JANWHX010000185.1 GCA_025450235.1 Chitinophagaceae bacterium
CGCGGCGAATTAGAAACAAGGGAAACAGAGCAATACTATGATGAAGAAGCTAAAACTTTTTTGGCCGATCGTTATATAAAAGGGACATGTCCGAATTGCGGCAGCGACAGGGCCTATGGAGACCAATGTGAGAATTGCGGTAGAACATTGAGTCCGGATGAGTTGATAAACCCAGTCAGCACATTGAGTGGCAAGGCACCCATCAAGAAAAAAACAACTCATTGGTACCTTCCTCTTGGCAAGCACGAACAGTTTTTTCGTGAATGGATATTGAAAGAACATAAAGACGATTGGCGGCCTACGGTTGTCGGTCAATGTAAAAGCTGGATTGACGGCGGTTTACTTTCAAGAGCTGTAACGAGAGATCTTGATTGGGGAATCAAAGTGCCGTTGAAAGAAGCTGAGGGAAAAGTTCTTTATGTATGGTTTGACGCCCCTATCGGATACATCAGCGCTACCAAACAATGGGCGATAGATAATAAGAAAGATTGGAAGCCTTATTGGTATGATAAGGAAACAAAGCTTGTTCACTTTGTCGGCAAAGACAATATTGTCTTCCACTGCATCATTTTTCCCATCATGCTGAAACTGCATGGTAATATTCTGCCGGATAATGTGCCGGCTAATGAATTTCTGAATCTCGAAGGGGATAAGATGAGCACCAGTCGCAACTGGAAGCTGGATATGAGAGATTATATCAATGATTTTGTAAAAAAAGAAAATGGCGGCGGACAATGCGTTGATATGCTCCGGTATTATTTAACACAGATCGCACCCGAAACAAAGGACAGCGAGTTCACCTGGAAAGGATTTCAGGACGCGGTGAACAGCGAGTTGGTTTCCATCTTTGGTAATTTTGTGAACAGGACCTGGGTATTGATGCATAAGCTCTGCGGAAGTAAGGTACCTAAACTACATGAAGATATCCTTGATGATACCGATAAGTCGTTGATGGAGGACATCAAAAATTCAAAAGAAAAAATTGAGGGATTGCTGGAGGGATATAAGTTCCGCGAAGCATTGTATGAAGTAATTGACCTTTCCAGGAAAGGGAATCAATACATGCAGAAGAAAGAACCGTGGAAGAAAGCCCCCCTAAATCCCCCACAAGGGGGGACTTTAGAGTCTGACAGTTCAGGAGCCCAAAAAAGCATCGATAATTGTATCCATCTTTGCCTGCAATTAACGGCGAATCTTGCGGTGTTGATAAACCCGTTCTTACCAAACACAGCAAAGAATATGTTGCACATGATGAAAGTGGTGGATAAAATCCTGGATTGGGAAAATGCGGGTAAGCTGAAATTATTAAGTGTGGGATATAATTTAAGAGAACCACAATTATTATTTAGGAAAATAGAAGATGCCGAGATTGCGGTACAAATAGAAAAGTTGAAAAAAGGCAAAGTGCCGAAGGCGGAAGGCGAAACGCTGAAGGCAGAAGGCATTGAGCATTCAGCATTCAGCGTTAAGCCCGTTATTCAATATGACGATTTTGCTAAATTGGATCTCAAAGTAGCAACTATCACCGCTGCCGAAAAAGTACAAAAGGCTGATAAACTTTTGAAGCTGGAAGTTGATCTGGGCTTTGAAAAAAGGACAATCGTGTCCGGTATCGCCTTACATCATAAGCCTGAAGATATAATTGGCAAACAGGTCGTCATAGTTGCCAACCTGGCTCCGAGAAAAATGAAAGGCATTGAAAGTAATGGCATGATCTTAATGGCGGAAAATAATGATGGAAAACTTAGATTCGTCAATCCGGATGAAACAACGGCAAATGGATCTCCAGTAACCTGATCGCATATGGCCGTTGGTAAAACTAATTGCTATGACAACAATTAATACAGTTAAAGCTTATATCAACCGGCTCTGCGTGGAAGCAGGGGCTGATCCGCAAAAAATTTACAGCGCGAAAAACGATGCCTGGTATTTTGCGAGGGGCTCTTCTACCTTGGAAGTATTTTTCACTGCTTATGAAACAGATGATAAGTCTGAAAGAATATTTCTGCGTTGCTTTTCTACCATTTACCCAATACCCATCGACCTCGCCAAGAGACAGGAGCTTTATCATGTAGCATTGGAGATAAATGCCCGCAATATGGGTGTTAAGGTCGGTATAATGTCGGATAAAGGCTTTGTATATGCAATTGGGGAAAGGGATATTGAAGGAATGGATTATGCTGAATTTGTTACCCTCGTCAGTGATGTAGCATACTGGGCAGATCATTTGGATGATCTTTTGAAAAGCCGTTTCGGCGAGCCGGAGACCAATCTGAACTGAATACGACGTGATACCTCTATTTTAGAGAGATTAACAGGCCCATCCTCGCTCACTGGCACAATTGTAGTAAATTGTAGATTAAATTTGTCCGTCCTTGTTAATAAGTCCATTTAAAAGAAAAATCCTCAAGATATCCGCATATTTTCTCGGCAGCATTGTTGTGCTTAGTGTTGCTTTTCACTTCTGGTTTATCAATCATGCAGAAGGACTTATTGAAGATCTGGTAGAATTGAGGTCAAACGGAAAACTCAAGCTGCAAATTAAGAAATTCAAGTTTAATTGGTTCAGCTATGATATGCAGTTGCGGAATGCTGTATTTTATTCGACTGACACCGCCACTTCAGCAACGGCTTACCGGTTTGCTGTAGAAGAGGTCAATGTAAGAGTAAAAGAAATATTTCCCCTGATCTTTGAAAAGAAAATATTGATTGATTCATTATCGCTGGTGAACCCTGATGTAGCGGTAACGAGGTTGCGATCAGTAAAAAATGAGGATACAACCAGGAGGCGCAGGGACGTTTCGCTGACGCACGAAATGGGCAAGGTGTATAACTCAATCCAGGACGCGTTGCAGGTACTGCAGGTAAATCGGTTCCAGATCAATAACGGGAAATTCACTTTGATCAATAAGATCAAGGCGGGCCAGTTGCCTGTGTCGATCGGCAATATTTATTTTCATCTCGACAACCTCCAGGTAGACACCAGTGATTCAGATGGCAAACAAAAAATACTTTTCAGTGACAATGTATCGCTCCGGAGTTTTAATCAGGATATATCTTTTCCTGATGGCCGGCACCGTCTCAGTTTCAGCAATTTTCACATCAACATCCTGAAAAAGATCATCGAGTTTGACAGTTGCACCGTCTCGGCTACAAAAGGCGATAGTTCAAAAAGCTCTTTCAGTGTTTTCTTTGACAAGCTACAGATGACAAATATTGACTTTGATACACTATATCAAAATGAAGTGATCAAAGCTGATTCTGTGTATTGTATTAATCCGCGGTTCAGATTAGATGTAGAGCTTGGAAAGAAGGGCGACAACAAAAAATCAACGCCCCGCCTTGATGAACTTATCCAATTGCTGACCGGCGATATGGAGCTGGCTTTTGTGGTGGTTACGAATGGCTCATTTGATATTAACACTATCCGGGACGGCCGGCCGGGTTCATTTACGTCTGATCACAACAATTTTGAGATGCAGGGTCTTCGTATCGATAAGGGCGCCTCCCGGCCTGTTTCGGTCAATAGTTTTGCCATGGCGATTCGAAATTATGAGAATTTTTTACGGGATAGCACATTTGCCATGGAGTTTGACAGCATCCTCTTTATTAATAACAGTGTTCTCCTCAGTAATTTTTCTTTTAAGCAGGTACGTGACGAAAAAATAGTCAATAGTTTCACTATGCCGCAGTTTGAACTCAGGGGTTTATCCTGGGATGATCTTGTGTTTGACCGGAAACTCACCGCGGAAAAAGCAACACTATACCGGCCGGTGATAAATTATACCTCGGCGAATAAAAGCCAGAATATTTTCCACACGTTGTCTGATATCGGGAGGATCATAGAATTGCAAAACCTGGATATGAAAAATGGGCAAATCAACATTCATTTCGGGGGCGGAGGCGAGTTGAAATTGGAAAACGCTGATGTGTCTTTACTAAGCCAGGACCTTCTTCAGTCCGTTCGCATTGCCAGTATTCAACGATCTGTCAGGCAATTGAAATTCAGAAAAGGTTTCTTTAAATCCAAAGGTATAACGATTGAAATAGAAAATGGAGATGTGCTCGGGGAGACCGGTAAGCTTTCGGCAGGATTAGTGAGGATAAAGACCCGGGAAAAAAATCTCCTGGTCAATGCCCGGAATGTGGCGATTGATCGCATGAACTTCAATAATGCGTCTCATATAACTGCGATTGACGGAATACGATGGGACGAAGCCACGGTAGACCTTAAAGCACTGGTAAAAGGTAAAGGATCCGGCAATTTTACAATAACGAATATCAACGGTGCCAATACGAAGCTGGCACTGTCGGTAAACAACCAGCATCTCACTGCATTTTTACAATCTTTTTCTGCAGACAAGCTTTTATTACCACGCAAAGGCAAGCCGCAAGTAATAAACCTTCATGCAAATGGGAAAGATCTTTTATTTAATGCTAAAAACATATCGCTGGCAGTAAATCGTTTTCTCGTGGCTGACCATGGGAATTCAACGATGGAAAATCTCAGCTTTAAGAACCACACTGCCACGGATTCGGTATATGTTTCTATACCCACATTGAGCTTTGAACCTGATCTGAATTCAATTATTAATGGGACTATTGCGGCGGAAAATGTAAAACTCCGGCAACCGTTGATCAGCATCAGGCAATATCATTCATTTGATACCACAAGTAATCCGGAAAAACGGTTGCCTGAAGTGGCCATTGGAAAACTATCTGTAGAAGACCCTGAATTTACATTTATACAAACAGGGGATAAGGAAACCAGGATAGAATGGTTTGGGAAAAGGGAGAAGAATAATTTATTCGAGTTGAATAATCTTAAAGTTAAAAATGATCCGGTACCTTTTGTGTCATTGGACAAACTTGAATTCGCCCTTAACAGTTTTTCAATAACGGCAGCAAATAAAACATTTTCGACAGGCAAAGGCAAAATCAATGCAACGTTCACCGGGATTCAACTGGACCGCAAGCCAACCGATGGATGGAATTGGAAGGGCTTTCTAGCGGAGTTGCTGGTAAAAGACCTTGTTTCAGAGAACCTGGGAAAGCATAACGGGCGGTTAGAGATCAGGTCCGCAAGAATAAATGCCATGGCCCTTCAATCGGCCACCATTTTTAATTTACGTCAATCCCTAAAGGAAAATAAAGGATTCAGGTTGAAAGAAATTACCGGTAGCTGGGACAGTGACAACAATCATTTCGATTGGCATAGCCTGGAGTATGATAAGAATTCAAAGGTGTTCTCAGTTGATTCTTTTACATTCCGGCCCACTCCGGATAAAGAAAGTTTCATAGCCAGCCACAAATATCAAACAGATTATATAACACTGCAGACCGGGAGGATCGATGCCGGTCCTTTTGATATCGATAAATATCTAACCGATACGGTAATCAGCGCAGGCACGGTAAACGTAAGCAGTGTATCGATGAAAACCTACCGTGACAAACGTAAACCCGCAAGGGAAGGCATAATAAAGCCTTTGCCGGTAAATCTTCTTAAGAAAATCCCTCTCCATTTATCGCTTGACACAATGAACCTGAGCAACGCTTATGTTGAATATTCAGAATTAAATGAGAAAACGAATCAAACGGGTGTTGTTATCATGAACAGGATGAGTGCCAAAATATTTCCTATAAACAATTATGATCTGAAACCGGATGATAGTCTCAGCTTCGAAGCCCAGGCCTGGCTGATGGACTCTGTCCGGATAACATTAAAAGTAAAAGAGTCGTATACCGATTCACTCGCCGGCTTTTTGTTATCCGCCACGGCTACGAGGGCTGATGCAAGAATTTTGAATCCGGTGCTGATCCCGTTAGTTTCAGCGAAGATAGAGTCTGGTTTCCTCGATACATTGAGTATGCAGGTCACGGGAAAAGAATATGTGGCTATCGGTGAAATGAAAATGTATTATCACGACCTGAAGGTGAAAGTGCTTAAAAACGGTACAGAGAAAAAATCATTTGGAAACAGCTTTGTAAATTTTCTTGTCAATAGCTTAATTATTAAAAAAAGTAATAATTCCCGCACCGGTACCGTATTTTTTGAACGGCTTCGCAATAAATCTACCATGAATTACCTCGTCAAGATGACCATTAGCGGTATCAGCAGCAGTGCGGGAATTAAGAAGAGCAAGAAAATGCTGCGGCGATACAAAAAGGCATGACAATACGCAACCTTCTTTTTACTGATTACGATTAAGTCAATCAGGAGTTTTCGCCACAAACCGGCTTTATGCACATACCATTACCATTAAAAATAATCACGGGAGTTATTATTGTCCTGGTCATTGTATTGATCATAGCAATAAAAAGGAAGCAACGGGGCCTGATCTGGCCGCTTGTCATCCTGATCCTGCTGGGTATTGGTTTTGGAGCATGGAAGGGATCCAAAGAGTATAATCGCAGAAACGCAGACCTGGGAACTGTTAAAGCTGATATAAATATAGGCGCGGTTGATCTTATTCAGGAGTATCAAA
>JANWHX010000186.1 GCA_025450235.1 Chitinophagaceae bacterium
AGGCAACAATTTATCCGTGGCGCCTTTGATAAACTGGGCCTTCATCTTATCAAGTACCGATTTTTGTTTTTTACCCATGGCCTTACGCAATACATCAGCGTCCCCTTTGCTAAAGCCAGCGAGTTTTTGAGCAAGGAGCATCACTTGTTCCTGGTAAACCGTAATACCATACGTTTCTTCTAAGATTTCCGTCATCTCCGGCAGATCATATGAGATCGGCTCGCGGCCATGCTTACGATCGATATAATTTGGAATGTAAGCGATAGGGCCTGGGCGATAGAGGGCATTCATTGCAATCAGGTCACCAAACTTATCCGGCTTTAGCTCACGCAAATATTTCTGCATGCCCGGACTTTCAAACTGGAACGTACCGATCGTAGATCCATGCTGGTACAACTCGAACGTTTTTTTATCATCCAGCGGAATTTTATCAATGTCGATATCAATATCATGATTCTGTTTGATAAGCACCAGGGCGTTCTTTATAATAGTCAGGGTCTTCAGTCCCAGGAAATCCATCTTTAAGACGCCGGCTTCCTCGATCACATTCCCTTCTATTTGCGTCAGCCACAAAGTAGATTCTTTGGAAGTAGCTACCGGGAGCAGGTCAGTAAGATCTGTTGGCGCAATGATAATTCCTGCCGCATGAATACCGGTATTACGAACCGAACCTTCGAGTCGCTCCGCTTCGTGAAGGACTTTGCTTAATACCGTGTTGTCCTGTTTATAAATGTCACGGAGCTTTTTTACATTCTCCATGTCATCACTTGTGAATCCTTCTTTTTCTTCCAGGGATTTCTCACCCTCTTTTGCTTTCATGGGGGCGTGCAACACCCGTCGCAGCTCAACACCGGGACGTTCCGGAACTAATTTGGATAATGCACGGCTTTCAGGTAACGGCAGATCCATCACTCTTGCTACATCAGCAATACTTGATTTAGCCGCCATGGTTCCATACGTGATGATCTGCGCCACCTGGTTCTTGCCATATTTTTCCACCACATAATCAATTACTTTTTGCCTTCCCTCATCATCAAAATCCGTATCGATATCAGGCATCGATTTACGATCGGGGTTTAAGAATCTTTCAAAGAGCAAATTGTATTTGATAGGATCAATGTTTGTTATTCCCGTGCAATAAGCAACCACCGAACCTGCCGCAGAACCGCGGCCCGGCCCAATGAACACACCTTTATCCCTCCCGGCTTTAATAAAATCACTGACAATAAGAAAATAACCGGCGAATCCCATTGTCTTTACAGTAAATAATTCAAAACGGATACGCTCATCAATTTCCGTAGTGATTTCGGTGTATCTCTGCCGGGCTCCTTCCCAGGTAAGATGTTCGAGATAATCATCCTGTGACGCAAATTCTTTGGGAACAGAAAAAAAAGGCAGAAGAACATCTCTTTTCAGGTTGAGCAAATCCACCTTGCCTGCAATTTCATTGGTGTTGTCAATTGCTTCCGGAAGGTCAGTAAATATCTTGCTCATTTCCTCCGTGGTCTTAAAATAGAACTGGTCGTTGGGAAATGCAAAGCGTTTATCTTTTACATACACATCATCGTCGGAAAATTCACGCAGGGCGGGTGTCGCCAATTTTTCTCCCGTATTAATACAAAGTAAAATATCATGCGCATTGAAATCAGTTTGGTCCACATAATGTGAATCATTGCTGGCAATGATCTTTACTTTGTATTTATTGGCGAGCCGGATCAATACCTTGTTCACTTTATCCTGGTCAGCCAGCCCGTGACGTTGTAATTCTACATAAAAATCATCCTGGAAAACATTCAGCCACCATTTGAATTCATTCTCACCTTCTTCTTCACCTTTCTTTAAAATTGACTGCGGCACCATGGCACCGAGACAGCAGGTTGTGGCGATTAATCCCTTATGATGCCGGAGTATAAGCTCTTTATCAATGCGGGGATATTTACTGTACATGCCTTCAATGAAGCCAAGTGACGTGAGCTTTACCAAATTCCTGTACCCTTCTTCATTTTTAGCCAGCAGGATCTGGTGATGGCGCTGGTCTCTTTGTTCCTTGGTAAATGTTTTTATATGACGATTGGTGGTTATATAAAATTCACAACCGACGATCGGTTTTACTTTCAGGTTGCCATTCTCATCTTTGTGCTTATGTGCCTCAGCCACGAATTCGAAAACACCAAACATATTGCCGTGATCGCTTATCGCAAGTGCAGGCATACCATCTTTGATGGCTTTCTTATAAAGGTTTTGAATCGAAGCGGCTCCGTCAAGCAGGGAGAATTGAGTATGGACGTGGAGATGTGAGAATTTCATTTCAGTATTCAGGCCGACAGTCTTCACCCGGTAACCGTGCCTGCCGGGGCAGGTATCGGGACGTCAGCCGACAAATTTCCGATTCTTTTGGGGAAAAAGAACGATGTTTATTTCTTGTTGAAACTATTTAGATATTTTTTTTAATTTCACTTCGTTCTCAGCTTTTGCAAAACTAAAGACGCTAATGGTGCCGTTGGAATAGCTGCACACCCATGCCTCGAGCATTTCCTCATTTTCATAAATATCCACTCCCACAGGATGTCCTTTACAGGGAAGCGATTTGATGCGCGTGAAACTGTTTTCATTTATTCTAAAAACATCTACCGTGTCACTGGCATAACAAGTAGCAAACAAAATTTTCTGATTCTTTGATAAAATAATTGTTCTTGGTTTTCCATGCGTACGTGCCGTAAATAAGGAATTACCCGTTGACGCATCAAGGCAGGCGATTTTTCCAAGCAAGTTGTATGAAATAAAAAGATGTCCGCTGGCATCAAGAACTATATGCCTTGGATTGGCCTCGACATTAAGGATCGTATCTTTTTTCCACGTTTCATTATTGATCACCAGCAAGCTGGCTCCTCCCATCACCGCTACATAGGATCGTTTCCGGAAATCATCTACCACAATTCCTCTTGGAATAGCTGAAACCGGCACCGTGCTTATCAGTTTGGCATACGGATATTGCTCTTTATTTATTTCCAGCACGCTGACTGAATAAGAATGCCAGTTGCTCACCAATAAATATTTGCTATCCGCAGTCCTTGAAATTATTTTAGGCGTCTTACCCGTTTTAATAAGCGGCACATCGAACGAATCTTTTCTTGTACTGCCGGGATAGGTTACAAACATTCTTTTTAAAACCTGTTTATTGTTTTCCTTTCGGCCCGAAAGTCCTGCAGGCAAAGCAGACAAGTTTGCTCCAATTGAATCAACGCGGATCGGTACGATACCTTCCGCATTGTGCAGCGACACCCATAATATTTTATCATCATGGCTGAGACATGCTTCCACCGGTTTTTCCTGTATGGACGGAATGATCGTATCTTTTACATAGTCCCATCCTGTTCCTTTTGTCGGTTTGAATTTGAATTGCCGTAGAATTTTTCTTGTCGCTCTGTCAAATTCATAGATGCTCAGGCCTTCGAGGTTCATGGCATAGAGCTTCGATCCATCTGCATTAAATAAAACAGATTTTGTTCCGGGCGCAGCCCGTAGCAGTTCTGATTTTTTAAATTCGAGATTGGAGTAAGACTTTGATCCCGGAATAGTATCCTTACCTGATATATCTATCGTGTCGCCGGCCACCAGCTCGGGCAGTTTGTCTTCGGTACCGGCCGCTGTTTGACAACGTATAAATGAAATCAATAATCCAATAAAAATTAATAGCCGCTTCATAACTCAGGATAACAATATACTTAAATATGAACGGACTTGCCTTTCATCGATGGGGATCATTTAAGCACAATAAACTAAACTGGTTGATAGCAACTGCGTTAGTAACGGGCAATTTAAAAAAACAAAAATTAGGTATTAGATGATCGTTTTTAACAATAATAAAGTATATTTTTGCAGACCCAGTAAGGACGGTCCAGGGTTATTGAGCAGACCCTGTTTCAAAAAATCAGCCCCATGATCAGGTACGTTTTAATTGCTTCAATGATTATTTTGATGGCAAGCTGCTCAAGCACTAAGCCGTCAGGTTCTGCTGCCAAAAAGCCCCTTGCAACTAAGTCAGGTTCAACACCCAAACCTGCGGATAAAAAACAGCATGATATAAAATTTCTTGACCAGATAAGTTCTAATCCACAAATAGCTTCTACTATTCCTGATGCAAAGAGTGAACAGAAAGAGACGGCAGAGACCCTTAATAAGACAAAGTTCCCAAACACTTCCGTCCCTGCAGGTGATATTTCAGCGTTAAAAATAAAGTATGCCCAGTTGTTAGGGAAGGATCCCGACCAGATTGAGAATATTCAACTAATAAAGAGTGTTGATGAGTGGTACGGCACCAAATATAAAATGGGCGGTTCAACCAAAACAGGCATTGATTGTTCTGCCTTTGTTCAATCGGTATATCTTACCGCGTTTGGCCTGGCCGTTCCCCGTACAGCTTTTGAGCAGTTTAAGTTTTCGTATCACATTTCAGCAACCGAAATGAGGGAAGGGGATCTGGTTTTTTTCAATACAACGGGTGGTGTTTCCCACGTCGGTATTTATATGGGCAATAACAAATTTGCGCATGCTTCTGTAGCAAGAGGAGTAACAGTAAGTGATTTGTTTGATCCTTATTATCTCAAACGTTTCCTGGGCATTGGCAGGATAGAAAAATCTCTCGGCACCCGCTAATTCTTTTTTCCTGTCAATCTTTTTCTTATTGTGTTAAGCACAGGCTTGATATCCGGTGAGATATTAAACCACAAAGTTGTCCCCGCGAAAAGAACAATGAATAGAAGGCTTCGCACGATCAAACCTGCGAGCCCATGAATATCCCGGCAAAGGAAATAACAGAGTACATAACAACCACCTGCCAATAAGATCGCGTAAACAGATTGCATGGTAAAAGGAAACAATTTGAATTTTTTCCATAAGAAAACCAGCCGGATAGTATTATAAATAGTAATAGAAATGAGGTTGGCGATCGCAGGACCGAGAATATCATACTGTTTGGTAAGTAAATACGTTAATGGCAGTATCAATGCGAGCAACACCACTCCACTTATCAATTCAAATTTCCAGTAATTGGAGGTAGCAATAATCTGCGAATTAAGGCCCGTACCCATGTCCACTACACAAGTAATTCCGATAAGCACAAACGCATTGAATCCAAGTAAGAACAGATCTTTCAATTTAAACGTGACAATAGCCTCCGTATAATTAAGCGCAATAAGCGCAAAAATGCCTGAAGCAAAGATCAGCATGTTAATGGATGATCGTTGATATATGCGTTGTAACAAGGCCATGTTTTTATCTTTCCATGCCCTCGCCAGATGAGGCATAGCGGTTGATACAACTCCCCGTTGCGGCGCATAGATGACGCTGCCCATTAATTTTGCCAGGGCAAAGACCCCGGCTTTGTCGAGTCCGCTGAGAGAGGCTATCACAATGGCATCGAACACCTGGGAGAGTGTCATAATGATAACACCCGCATAGACAAAAGTACAGAGGGACAGGATCCTTTTAAAGTACCGGCGGGTTACCTTACTAACCGAAAAACTGAGATGAATTTTTTTAGTTAAGACAAGATAAAGAAACAAGATGAGTGCAATTGCCGGGTATGTAAATGCATACAGTTTGATAAATATGTCAAAATCCCGGGTAACTACGAACAGAACGATAAGTATAGTGGTGAATAATCGCCACTGAAACTCTCTCAAAAAATTGGTGAAGACAGATTTATTAAAATTCCAGGCATAGGCTTCCAGTATTGTAAAAATCGTCAGGCCAAAACCCAGGGCAAAAATCCAATGATAATAATAAACCAGGAGGTCAGAGTTCTCGCTGAATTTCCTGGTGATAGTATGTTTAAGCGCGACGCCTGCTACCATTACCAATATAAATCCGATCGTGCTAACAAGAAGAGCCCAGGTAAGCATATCATTCCTGCGTGCCGGTAAATGATCATGATAATACGGGTAGAACTTAAATATATACGAAGGCATGCCGAGACTGGCAAAAGCCATCATCATACTGGCAATAGCCACAAAAATGCTGGTAAGACCGTATTGTTCAGCTGTGAAAAGGCCCTGTTTGGTAAAGAAATATGTATTAATGAAACCAATTACAAAGCCACAATAAATAACCAAAGAAGAGAGAATGCTTTGCTTACGAATGGTGCTCATGCAATAAAGATAGCAGGTTTAAAGGTCAGGGATATTATGGGCTTACATTTTTTATTGTGATGTAAAAGTTTTTGTTGATCTCATCGATTGAATAATTTGATGGCAAATCTATTTCATGCCATTCTGTTTTGGGTTCAATCAAAATCACTTTCCGGGTACCAATTTGTACGGGCATATTAAAACCGTTAATACAGTTTGTCCACCGGTAAGATAATTTTCTGCCATTCATCTTATATTCCAATACAGGGATTTTAGTTGTCCGCAAATACTGGTCAAATATTTTAGAAAGATCTTTGCCGGATTTCTCGCTCATATACTTTTCTACATCTCTTGAATCAACGGTCCTATGATAAAAATCTTTATTTAACCCGCGCAATATCTCTTTAAACTTTGCATCATTATCAATTACCTGCCGGATCGTATGGAGCATATTGGCCCCTTTCGCATACATGTCCCCGCTGCCTTCTTTATTAACACCATAAGGACCGATCACCGGCTTGTCATTGGCAATATTGCGGCGTAACCCCCGGGTATATTCATCACTGGCTTGTTTCCCGTACAGGCACTCGACAAAAAGAGGTTCTGAATAATCAGTAAAACCTTCGTGTACCCACATATCCGCAATATCGTTGGTGGTAATGTTATTGGCGAACCATTCATGGCCGCTTTCATGAATTATGATGTAGTCCCATTTCTTACCCCAGCCGCTTGCTGACAGGTCCATCCCCAGGTAACCATCCATAAAGTGATTACCATACGCGGTAGCGCTTTGGTGCTCCATACCAAGATGGGAAGACTCGACTAATTTGTATCCGTCTTCATAAAATGGATACGGGCCAAACCAATTCTCAAAACAAGTGAGCATGGGCCTGACATCGCGGCCAAATTGTTTTTTCGATTTCTCCAGGTTATAATCCAGCACCCAGTAATCGCAATCAAGATGTCCTTTCTCCCCGGTAAAATCTTCATGCCATGTTACATATTTCCCGATATAGGGAATGATATTATAATTGTTGATGGGATTCTTTACTTCCCAGGTCCATGTCGTTGTACCGTTATTATGCGTTGTTTTTTCTTTTAGCCTTCCATTGCCGACAGCCACTAATGTATCAGCAACAGTCATGCTCAGTGTTGCGCCGTTATCGGGTTCATCGCTTTGATGGTCCTTGCAGGGATACCAGACACTGGCACCAAGGCCCTGGCATGCCACTGTCATCCACGGACGGCCTTTTTCATCCCTGGTAAATATCCATCCGCCATCCCAGGGTGGGTTGATGGCTACACGCGGTTTGCCGTGATAGGCTATAGTAATTGAATGAATACTGTTCACAGCTGCCTTGGGCAAAGGAATATGCCATACATTTCCTTCATCATAATATGGTTTGGGGGGATAGTTTATATAAAGTTTGTCATCATAAAATAGGGTGTCAATGGTCAAAGGCTTTTGCAGGTCTATTTGCATGTAGTCAGATTTTTGACCAGCTAATACTTTATATTGAATCTTTGTTCTTCCGGCAATCGATTTTCCCTGGTAGTCCGGAGTCACCGAAAGGTCATAATGAAGCACATCCCACCATGCCCTTTCCGGTCCGATTGTTCCTCTTAATGTATCCTGGCGGGTATATTGAGCCGACGATTCGGTGCCTGCAATCAAAACAGAAGAGATAAAAATAGTTTTCAGAAAGTAATTCACGTTGCATGTATTTGAATTGTAAATTTAAT
>JANWHX010000187.1 GCA_025450235.1 Chitinophagaceae bacterium
CGAATAAGATAAATTTCGATGATGGCTCAATAACAGAAAACACAAGAGTGTCTTATCCGTTGGATTTTATCAGCAATGCGAAAGAACCTTCCGTGGGTAATCTTCCTAAAAATATTTTCTTTCTGACTTGTGATGCTTTCGGTGTATTACCTCCGATCTCAAAACTGAGCCCCGGCCAGGCTATGTATCAATTCATTTCTGGCTATACAGCAAAAGTAGCAGGGACCGAGGCTGGCGTGACAGAACCCAAGTCAACCTTTAGTGCCTGTTTCGGTGCGCCCTTCCTCCCCTTACATCCGGGAAAGTATGCGCAAATGCTTGGCTGCAAAATGCAGGAGAATAAAGTGAATGTCTGGATGATCAATACCGGGTGGACCGGCGGTCCCTACGGAGTAGGTAACAGGATGAAATTAAAATATACCCGCGCAATGATAACGGCGGCGCTGGAAGGAAAATTAAACCAAATAGAATTTGACAAACATCCCGTGTTTGGTATGATGATACCAACTGAATGTCCCGGCGTCCCTTCGGAGATTTTGAATCCACGCAACACCTGGGTCGATAAGAATGCTTATGACGATAAAGCAAAATACCTGGCTGGCTTATTTATAAGAAATTTTGAAAAATATAAGGACGGGGTTTCTGACGAAGTGCTGGCATCAGCACCAACGATCAGCTAAACAACTTAGGTTGTTTTCCACCTCTCCCGTAGCTGCGGGAGAGGTTTTTTTTATGGTTAACGTTCATTTAAGATTTCTTTTAAAAGTTTTATAGCATCTTGCCGTTTGTAACCACCATGCCAAACCTCCGAATATATTTCTTATTGTTGTTGGCAGCTCCTTCCTTTTGTCTCGCACAAGGTAAGGATGAGGAAATGATTGAATGGGATTCCTCCCGCCTGTTAATCTGGAGTGATTACAAAGGCCGGCCCGATTCCCGCTCCGATGCTGCGGCATCCACAACAACATATCTTGGTATTGAATACAGGATGGATGAAAAAGGTTTTGCTTATAAAATTCAATGCCGGTTTTCAATTACCAAATCATGGGGAAGATCGAAAACAGATTTCATACTAAAACACGAACAGGGGCATTTTGATATCGCTGAAATATTTGCCCGCAAGCTGCACCAGAAAATGAGCGGGTACCAATTCAACAGAACCAATTATAAAACCGATCTGAAAACCATTTACGACGGTATTACCTCTGAAAAAGAAGCTTTCCAGGATCTGTATGACAAAGAAACCGATCACAGCCGCAAGAAAGAACAGCAACTGGAGTGGCTTAAGAAAATTGAGAAGATGCTGCTCGAATTAGATTCTTTCAGGGATTATGCGGGATAGAGCTGCTCTGTTTACTTCCCTATTTTTTTACAATGGTGATTGGTTGTTTCGCAGCAAGCACCCTTGGTTTGCCATCGCTATAAATGGGTGGCGATAATACCGGCGGTCTTTTCATTAATTCAGTAACCTGCTCGGTTAAATATTCATTCGGTGGATTGCAGGTGATCCCCTTTGTTGAAACCCTGCCGTTCACCCCGATCTCATAATCGACTTCTATTTCATAAGTTCCCTTCTTCACTTTACGGGTATCATCTGCCTGTTGAGAAATGATCAGGGTATTTGACTCGATGAATCTTTTCCAAAGCTTTTGTTTTGAATAGAAAAGCTTGTTGAGCGAATCCGGCATTGACTCATCCGGCTTAATGATGGCAACGGTGCTTGCGGCCGTCTTTGTCCCCGGATTTGGTTGCACAGAAACATTTTCATTTTTCAGTACCACATATTTACTCGTATCCTTTGATACAAAGGTTTTGCCTGTATCGGCCTTCAATCTTCCGCCGTATAAAGAATCACGCAACCGCTGCTGTGCAATTACCTGTGAAATAGCCAAAGAGAAAAGAACCAGGAAACATATTTTCATCTGCTTATATATTTGATTTGTCGGAAAAACGGGTGATGGTAATTGATAACGCCGAAGCCGCGGGAAAATTTTATGAAAGCCCTTGCATTTCCTTAAAATAAACCATAAAGTTCCCGGTCTACCTTTTGAATGATTTCTCCGAAATGTTCTTCCTGCTCGCCAAATTTGATTTTATCAATATCAATAACTAGCAGTGGCCCTTCTTTATATGAATCGATCCATTTATTATAGTATTCATTCAAACGCTTCAGGTAGTCAAGCCGGATATTCTCCTCATATTCTCTACCCCGTTTTTGAATTTGTCCAACCAGTGTCGGTACAGAACCATTCAAATAGATCAGCAGATCGGGCGGTTGCACCATCGCCTTTAGCGTCTGAAAAAAATGATAGTAATTATCAAAATCCCTCTTGCTCATCAATCCCATTTCATGGAGGTTCGGAGCAAAGATGTTAGCATCTTCATAGATCGTTCTGTCCTGGATGACGGTTTCCGTTCCTTTTTGAATTTCTACCAGCTGTTTTAACCGGCTGTTGAGAAAATATATCTGGAGGTTAAAACTCCATCGTGGCATATCCTCATAAAAATCCATCAGGTAGGGGTTATGATCCACGTCTTCAAAATTGGGTATCCACTTATAATGCTTGCTCAGCATTTCAGTCAATGTGGTCTTTCCTGCCCCGATATTGCCTGCAACAGCGATATGTTTCGGTTTTTTTGATTTGGCCATAACCCAATCCGCCGGCAGACGGAAAATTTATTCGTTAAGAAATCTATAGCAGCGATAAAAGTATCGAATTCTGCTAAACCAACATTCTATTTAAATAAAAACAATTTTTTGCAAACCAATCTCCGGCTCAATTAGAGGCGGTTGTCAATAATTAAACCCCATTGCGCTCCGCACCTGTTCCATGGTAGTCCTGGCGCTTTTTCGGGCCTTCTCTGCCCCCTTCTCCATTATTTCTTTCAGGTAGTTTTCGTCATTCCGGATAGATTCGGCCTTTTGCCGGATAGGAGTAATAAACTTCACCATGTCCTCTGCCAATTCTTTTTTCATGTCCCCATAGCGAATAGTGCAGGTATTATATGCTTCTTCAAATGCATGGATAGTTTCTTCGCTGCTGACCAATTTCATCAGCAGAAAAATATTCTCAATATAATCCGGTTTGGGCGAATTCTTTTCAGTGGGTCCTTGGTCGGTTTTCGCTCGCATCACTTTTTTACGGATCAATTCATCATCATCACTAAGATATAACGTAGCAAACTGATTCTCGCTCTTGCTCATTTTACCGGCGCCATCGAGACTGGGAACCTTTATCAATTCACTTCCATAGTTGAACGCCTGGGGCTCAGGAAATATCTTTCCATAGCGATGATTGAAACGTTGCGCAAATTTTCTTGCCATTTCCAGGTGTTGCTCCTGGTCCTTACCTACCGGCACCAACGATGCGCGATGCAGGATAATATCAGCTGTTTGTAAAACAGGATAGGTGAGCAAGCCGGCATTAACATTATCAGGTTGTAGCCTGGCTTTTTCTTTGAAGGTGGTCGTTTTCTCCAGCTCACCCAAATAAGCAAGCATATTAAGCAAGAGATACAATTCCGCTGTCTCATGCACATGGCTCTGGCAATATAAGGCCACTCTGTCGGGATCAAGACCGCAGGCAATGTTTTCTGATAACACACGATGAACGTTATTTTTTAGCTCCGCGGTATCCGGATGAGTAGTTAATGAATGAAGATCGGCGACCATAAAAAAACATTCATAGTCTTCCTGCATACGCACATAATTGCGAACTGCGCCGAAATAGTTTCCAAGGTGTAAGAAACCGGTTGGACGAATGCCGCTCATTACTATTTGCTTCCTGCTTGCCATACAATTACGTTTACAGCTTCATTGTACGCTGTAAGGAGGGCGAAGATAAGGAACACTCGCCAGTCGGCAGTTCGCAGTCGACAGTCCATCGTCATACGATTAAACGGCCAATGAGTGATCAACATTTCGGATTGTCTGTATTGACTGCAAACTGCTGACTGCCGACTGCGAACTGGCAACTGCAGACTGACTATATTTGCGGATGGAAGTGAATGATGCATTGATAGAAAAGCTGGCTCACCTGGCGAGGCTGGAATTCAACGATGCGGAAAAAGAAGAGATCAAACATGATCTGCAACGGATGATCAGTTTTGTAGAGAAATTAAATGAATTAAACCTTGAAGGTGTCGAACCATTAGTGCATATGAGTGATGAAGTAAATGTATTGCGGGAAGATGAAATAAAAGGTTCAATCAGCCGGGAAGAAGGATTGAAAAATGCGCCTTCACATGATGAACAGTTTTTTAAAGTACCTAAGGTTATAAAAAACCCCAAATCCTGAAATCCCGACTTGGAATTTGGAATTTGTTTTTTGCAATTTATGAACAGTATTATACATCTCGAGGAAATCAGGAAGCATTACATCATGGGAAAGCAGCAGCTCCAGGTGCTGAAGGGAATTTCACTCGACATTTTCAAAAATGAATACGTAGCATTAATGGGCCCGTCTGGTTCAGGCAAGAGCACATTGATGAATATCATTGGTTGCCTCGATACGGCTACTGCAGGTAAATATGTATTGAATGGACAGGATGTCAGCCAGATGGAAGACAATGCTCTCGCAGATGTACGTAATAAAGAAATCGGTTTTGTGTTTCAGCAATTCAATCTCTTGCCGCGATTGACTGCGCTGGAAAATGTGGCGCTGCCATTGGTTTATGCGGGAATGAGCCGGAAAGCAAGAAATGAAAAGGCCATGCATGTATTATCATTGGTCAATCTCACCGACCGAAGTCATCATAAACCTAATGAATTGAGCGGGGGACAATCACAACGTGTGGCCATTGCCAGGGCCCTGGTAAATGACCCTTCTATTATACTCGCAGACGAACCTACCGGCAATTTAGACACCAGTACATCCTACGAGATTATGGATATTTTTGGAAAAATTCAATCGGAAGGCAATACCGTTGTTTTGGTTACACATGAAGAAGATATAGCTAACCATGCAAAACGCGTCATCCGTTTACGGGATGGAATAGTAGAAAGTGATAAACAAAACACACCTAAAGCAATTCCTGCCTGATCATGGCAATAAAGATATATACTAAGACAGGTGATAAGGGAACTACCTCTCTTATAGGCGGCACAAAAGTTCCAAAGTCGCATCTGCGCATTGAAGCATATGGCACAATAGATGAACTGAACTCCTATATTGGTTTATGCAAAGATTTATTGAACGAGGGAAAGAATATTCTCCAGGAGATCCAGGACCGCCTGTTCACCATCGGTTCTTCCCTGGCTTGTGACCCTCAAAAGGAACCGAAAATGAAAATTCCTGATCTGAAAGAAGATGATATCACGTTGCTGGAAAAAGAGATCGATCGCATGAATGAATCACTGCCCCCCATGAAGAATTTTATTTTACCCGGGGGACATTCCACAGTATCACATCTGCACATTGCCCGTTGTATCTGCCGCCGCGCAGAAAGATGTTGTGTCAGATTAGAATCTGAAAAAGAGGAAATCGAACCCATCATTGTGAAATACCTCAACCGGCTAAGCGATCATTTATTTGTGCTCGCAAGATATACTTCACACCAGTTAAAAGCTGAAGAGATCCCATGGAAACCCAGGATTTAATCGAGTGTGTACATTAAGAATAAACGCTGTGACCTCCTTTCCTCTGGGCGAATATTTAAAGTAAAGCGTTTAAAAGACAGGCACTGCTTTAAAAGTATTAAACGATCTTCCCATCTCTCATGTGCAGGACCCGGTCACTAAGTTTTGCTAATTCTTCGTTGTGAGTCACAATAAGGAAGGTCTGATTGAATTGTTTACGGAGATCAAAAAAAAGATGATGCAATTCCTGTGCATTGGCAGAGTCTAAATTGCCGGTAGGTTCATCTGCCATTACGATGCCGGGCCGGTTGATCAATGCTCTCGCCACCGCTACTCTTTGCTGCTCACCGCCGGATAATTGATTTGGTTTATTTTCGGTCCGCTGTGAAAGACCCAGCATGTTCAGCAGTTTTGTTGCTTCTTCTTTTACCTCGTTCTTCTTTCTTTGGGCAAGCCAGCCGGGGATACAAACATTTTCCAGGGCGGTAAACTCCGGCAATAAATGATGGAACTGGAAGACAAAGCCAATATGCTTGTTGCGGAAGGCGGCCATCTTTCTTGCGGATAGGGTATTTATCATCGTGTTGTTCATACTCACCGCCCCACCATCAGCCTTATCAAGCGTGCCAAGGATGTGTAGTAATGTACTTTTCCCCGAACCGGACGGGCCAGCGATAGACACGACTTCCCCTTTTTGTATCTCGATGTCCACTCCTTTGAGGACCTTTACCGGCCCATAACTTTTATAGATATTTTTTCCCGTCAACATGCAGCCAAAATCAAATTTAATTAATCAAATATCTGTAATAGAATCCATAATCAAAGCCGCGAATGAAAGCGGGCGTTTTTTTAAGAAATGCTTAAAAACCAGCCCCGGAAGTCTGTATTTGGAAAATTCGCTAATACAACTACATTTGCGGAAAATTTGGGGGTAGTAACCCGAAACCTGATTCCTGATATTTTTAAAACCCCTTCGAAAAATATGTTCTGGACACTTGAACTGGCATCGTACCTTGAAGACGCACCCTGGCCTGCTACAAAAGATGAATTGATTGACTATTCGATCCGTTCAGGCGCACCTATTGAAGTAGTAGAAAATCTGCAGGAGCTCGAAGATGAAGGGGATGTTTATGAAACCATCGAAGACATCTGGCCGGATTATCCCACACAGGATGACTTTCTTTTCAATGAAGACGAGTATTAGAAAAAATTGATCTTATATAAAAACAAAAGCCATCCGCCGCGGCGGATGGCTTTTGTTTCTTAATTAGTTTCTGCACCGGTAAATCATTCTGTATTGCCCACATCCTGATGATTTTCGATTTTCTGTTTTTTTAGTTTTAGCCGTTTTGGGTTTTGCTTTCAGCGCAAATGGCACGCCCACTCTAACATTCCAACCTGAGCTTACTGATTCCAACGTAGTGGTAACCGTTTTTCCCCCGGAAACAGAAGTAATGGTTTGTTCATCAAGGTTGCCGACACCTTTGAAATAATTCACACTAACCGTCACTTTACTTGTATTTCCTTTTCCAAATTCAAATCCGGTACCCGCGATCAAAGCCGTTCTCCAATTACCTGCATTATATTGATAAACTGCTTGACCTCCTTCCGATTTTGTAATGACATCATCTTTTACAAAAGGTATATACCCCATACCAAGGGATGGTTGGATGCGAACCCACGAACTTGAATTCTTGCTAACTGAATTCTCTTTTGTCTTGTTTGAACTACGGGAAGAACTTGAACCGCAACTTCTCTTCTCTGTTTTAGCTGAACTACAATTTTTCTTCGCGGTATTATTGGCTGAAGCCTGTTTTGACTTGCCAAGAGTGATCGGTTTGCTGTTGAATTGATACCCGCCCTCCATGCGCAATTGCAAACTTCCCGCGGTGGCGCTATAAGTATTGCTGAGCGTTTCAGGGTCCGTAAAACTAAATGAAACTATGGAACGGCTGGTCGCAGTTCCAAGGAAAAACCCATGCCCTTTTTTTGATGAATAATTCAGCCGCAGACTTGCTTGCGGAGTGAACTTCACTCCCTCTGGTGCGAAAGAAGAAAGGTCATTGTAACTGATTTTTGTTTTTGAATTTTCAAAACCTACTTGTGGAAGCAGGCTGAATCGTTGAGACTTCGCCACGTACCCAGACGCAACGAAGAGGAGTATAAACGCTGCATTTCTCATAACAATGGTTTTTAGGGGAGAGAAGTTAAGATTATTTCTGAGCGAAAAAAAATTAAATACACCAACGGTCGTTTGGATTAGGCCGTCAGTCGGAAGTCCGCGTCTTCGCAATGAACTTAGCAGTAAATACGATAAAGAAAAAGCTTCAAACTATTAGTTTGTATCCGCGGACAGCACGAGACGGAGAACTCCATACTATCTCTTATATTTGTCGTTATGAATCCAGCAATCGAAAAAAAGGCTTATTCGGGTGAAGCTGTTGCCGCAGTCTTCAATCCTGATAAACAACACACTTTGAAAACTGCGGTGAGTATTTCCGGAACGGGACTTCATACAGGAGTAATGGCGGAATTAACTTTCAGACCTGCAAATCCCGGTTTTGGTTTGCAGTTTCAACGTGTCGATCTTCCGGATCAACCTATTATCAAAGCAGACTGTGACCTGGTAACTGATGTAAGCCGGGGCACCACGCTGGAGGCCAATGGTGCAAGGGTCAACACCGTAGAACATGTATTGGCAGCGCTTGTAGGAATGGGTGTAGATAATTGCCTTATACAAGTTAATGGTCCCGAGATGCCGATCATGGATGGAAGTTCAGAGCCTTTTGTGGACCTGATTGAAGAAGCTGGAGTATTGGAACAGGAAATGGCTAAAATATGGTACAGCATCGAGGAAAACATCACGCATTTTGACGAGCAAAAAAGAGTTGAGCTGATGGCCCTCCCGGCAAAAGAATATAATATCACTACCCTTATTGATTTTAATTCACCGGTATTAGGAACCCAGCATGCCGGCTTGAAACATATTACTGATTTTAAATCTGAGATAGCTCCTTGCCGCACGTTTGTTTTCCTGCATGAACTCGAAATGCTTCTTGACAACAATCTTATTAAAGGAGGAGATGTCAATAATGCAATCGTGATTGCGGACAAACCGGTTGATGATAAGGAAATGAAAAGATTGGCCCAGATCTTTAGACGGGATAAAATAGAGGTAAAGAGTGAGGGATACCTCAACAATGTTGAACTCCGTTTTCCCAACGAACCGGCGAGACATAAATTATTAGATGTTGTCGGTGACCTGGCATTGATCGGCTACCCGATAAAGGCGAGGATCATTGCAAACAGGCCCGGTCATAGCAGTAATGTTGAGTTTGCGAAAAAAATCAAACAACATATCAAGAAAAATAAGCAAAACAGAGGCGTACCGGTTTATAATCCCGCGATCCCCCCTGTCTATGATTATCAATTCATCGAAAAATCATTGCCGCACCGTTATCCTTTTGCGCTTGTGGACAAGATCATTGAGATGACGGATACCCATATTGTGGGGGTTAAAAACGTAACATGCGACGAATGGTTTTTCCAGGGGCATTTTCCCGGAAATCCTATAATGCCCGGTGTGTTGCAGGTCGAAGCGTTGGCCCAATGCGGAGGAATATTGGCAATTCATCTAAACGGAGGCGGTCAACACGATACTTATTTTCTTAAGATTGACAATTGCAAGTTCAAACAAATGGTCAGACCGGGTGACACCATGTTGTTGAAAATGGAATTATCGTCTCCCATCCGCAGAGGTATATGTGAAATGAAGGGGACAGTTTATGTTGCGAATAAGATAACAACGGAAGCTGATCTGGTTGCCCAGATCGTCAAAAAATAATGGTGAATTTTACTTAGTAAAACACGAAAATAATAGATCAAAGACCAGCTATTCCTGGTCTTTTTTTTATCCCCAGTTGAGCCCGAAAGTGCATAAAAAAACAGGGTTTATTTAGCATTACAAAACCGGATAACCGTCCTATTTTTCGTACATTTGTCGACACTTCAATTATTAGATTTAACGACGGAATTCTCCCCCATTTATGAGTACAGAAACAACAGAAAAACTGCCGGTAATGAGCAGCAATTACGGCGCAGACAGTATCCAGGTTTTGGAAGGTCTGGAAGCTGTTCGCAAACGCCCGGCAATGTATATCGGCGATGTGGGCGTAAGAGGCTTGCATCACCTGGTGTACGAAGTAGTGGATAATTCCATCGACGAAGCTTTAGCAGGTTATTGTAAAAACATTAATGTAACTATTCATGAAGATAATTCTGTGGTTGTGGAAGATGATGGGCGCGGCATACCTACCGGTATCAATACCAAGGAAGGCCGCAGCGCATTGGAAGTAGTGATGACGGTGCTGCATGCCGGTGGTAAATTCGACAAGGGATCCTATAAAGTTTCAGGCGGTCTTCATGGAGTCGGCGTCAGTTGCGTGAATGCATTAAGCAAAAGATTATTAGTAACAGTAAACCGGGAAGGCAAAGTATTTGAACAGGAATATCAAATTGGCATCCCCCAATACTCTGTCCGGGAGATTGGCGTAAGCGACACCACCGGAACGCGGGTTCATTTTTGGCCGGATGAATCTATTTTCATCACTACTACATATAACAAAGAAATCTTAGAAGGACGTTTGCGTGAATTGGCGTATTTGAACCGGGGCGTCAAGATAGTTATTAATGATCTGCGTGAAAAAGAAGAAGACGGGAGCACCTATACCAAAAGTTTTTATAGCGAAGGTGGTATTGTTGAGTTCGTGGAGATGCTGGATGGCAATGCCGGACGCAGTCCTCTTATTCCAAAAGTGTTGTTTGTAGAGGGGCGCGATGAAGCAAGCAATGTTTCTGTAGAAGTGGCATTAATGTATAACGATAGCTATAGCGAACATATTTATTCATATGTCAATAATATCAATACGATCGAAGGAGGCACACATGTGTCAGGATTCCGTCGTGCATTGACAAGAGTTTTCAAAAGCTATGGCGATAAGAACAGCCTTTTTGAAAAAGCAAAGGTTGAAATTGAAGGAGATGATTTCCGCGAAGGTCTAAGTTCAATCATTTCAGTAAAAGTTCCTGAACCACAGTTTGAAGGCCAGACGAAGACTAAACTCGGAAATAATGAAGTAATGGGTGTTGTAGACAGCACAGTCTCCAGATCATTGGAAGCCTTTCTTGAAGAAAACCCGAGAGAAGCTAAGAACATTATAAATAAAATTATTCTATCGGCGCAGGCAAGAGCTGCAGCCAGAAAAGCCAGGGAACTGGTCCAGCGAAAATCCGTTCTTACCGGCGGAGGGTTGCCAGGTAAACTGGCTGACTGTTCTGATCGTGATCCCGAACGTTGCGAACTATTTCTCGTCGAGGGTGATTCTGCAGGCGGGACAGCGAAGCAAGGAAGGGACCGAAGCTTCCAGGCCATTCTTCCTTTAAGAGGTAAGATCCTTAACGTGGAAAAGGCGATGGAGCATAAGATCTATGATAATGAAGAGATCAGGAATATGTTTACGGCTTTGGGGGTTAAGATGGGAACTCCGGAAGATCCAAAGGCTCTCGATCTTAGCAAACTGAGGTATCATAAACTGATTATCATGACCGATGCCGATGTGGATGGCAGTCATATTGCTACCTTGATTCTGACTTTCATATACCGTTATATGACTGAATTGGTAGAACAAGGCTATGTTTATATAGCGCAGCCCCCCTTGTACCTTGTCAAGAGAGGAAAGGAACAGGAATACGCCTATAATGAAGATCAACGTAAAAACCTGGTAGAACGCCTGGGAGGAGGAAAGGATGATGCAGTGAATATTCAGCGGTATAAAGGTCTTGGGGAAATGAACTCTACCCAGCTCTGGGATACCACCATGAACCCGGAAACCAGGACTTTGAAAAGAGTAACCATTGAAAGTGCCGCCGAGGCTGATCGCATATTCAGCATGCTAATGGGTGATGAGGTGGCTCCAAGGCGGGAATTTATTGAAAGTCATGCGAAATACGCAAAATTGGATGTTTAGCCATTTTTCCCCGCTACGTGGAAAACTTGGTCCTAAAATTATAAAGCCCTAAAAACAAACAGTTTAGCCACGCCCTTGCGTGGCTTTAACGTTTTGTTCCCGAAATTCTAAACGGGGAACCTGCCTGAAAGGCGTAATTTTATCTATCACAACTCAAAAACTACAAAACATGTCTGAAGTAACATTGACCGCATACAACGTTAAAACAAAAGAAAAAGGCGTTCCCATGTTGGATGCCGTGATTACAAAAACTGCCAAAGGCGCTTACATGGCACAGGGACACGACGGGAAGGGCAATAAACTCACAACTTTATTGAACGGTGAGAAAGCATTGGCAGCCATTAAAGCCGGTATAGCTAAGCAAGGCTGGGACGAATAAACCCACAAATACATTATAAAAGCAATGCCGGCCATTTCGATAGCCGGCATTTGTTTTTGCAGTTTGGAATAACTTATTGCTTGATTAGCCTGAACAGCTGTTTCTTTTCCCCCGCAGCAACTTCCAGCAGGTATAATCCCGACGCAAATTTAGACGGTTGCAGGTCGACGGTATGTTTCTGTACAAACCCGGTTGCCGACAACCCAGCCTCCCGGACCAGCTTACCATTCACATCGTATAATTTCAGATTTATCCTTGCGCCCAAGCCGGCCTGGAAAACAAGATTGAAGATCCCCCCGGAAGGATTGGGATAAACCTGCCAGGTGATCTCATCATTAAACACAACAGCCCGCACAGCCGAATATTTGAATTGACCGTCACGGTCAACGATCCTTAGACGATAATACCGAACACCCGACTTATTGTTTTCAATATCGAGGTAGCTATACTGTTGCCCGGTTGAGGAATTACCCCCGCTCGCCACTTGCCCGACTTTAATGAAATGATTTAGCTGAAACTCTTCATTGCCTTTCGCAACTTCTATATCAAAATGATCCGTGTTTATTTCAGAGCCCGTTTTCCATTCCACCAGGACGTTTTTGTCTGTCGTCTTTTTTGCACTGAAACTAACAAGTTCGACCGGCAGTGACTGATCATTATTCAATCCACCGTTGTTTAACCAGAACTCGGAGAAATCTTTTACTTTAAATTCTGCATAGTATCCTCTATCAAAAGGAACTTTTGCGGCTTTGGCCGAATTGATAAATAACCAATCCATCGAATTATTATCAGCAAGGGTTCCATTTTCTTTCGAAGTATCGGCATCATTATATTTGGAAACCCCGAGATCGTAAGCCATGGATGGTTTTGTGCAGCCAGGGCAACCGGTGGCATTGATCAGGGTTTCCGTTTCGGTATCAAGGAAATAAAATCGGACCGTTGCCGAATCAGTAGCATGCGTCCTGTTTGTAGGCTTAATCGTGATATTCCGGTTATGATAATATTGCCCGCTATTTGTACGGACTGCCCCTTGATAGATATATGCCCTTGCATCCGTACTGCCGAGATCACGTCCATTAGGGTTAACTGAAGCAATCAGTTTACCACCATCCGTAAAATCAATCCAGGTACTGCCGGTCACAGACGGTTGATTGATCGTATTACTGGTATATGGAGGACCATCGTAGATCCCATAAATATTATCATAAATATGAATGTCATCAACACCGATACCTTCACGAGTCACAAAAGGATCGGTAGTGACTACAAAGCGAAACCGGAGGCGACTGTAACCCGCACCAGTTGGTAACGGAATAGTGGCAACATGCCAACGGGTATAGTCTTCCTGGCTCCAGAGATTATTGCCGGAGTAATTTTTATTGTACCAATTAGTGCCCTGGCCATAAGCACCAAGACGGGTCCATACTGCCCCATCCGTGGAATATTCCATATAGGCACCATCACATAGATCAGGACCGCAATCTTCCAGGTCAAGCGAAATACTCAAGCTCAAAGTTGGGTTGGTCATGCCCGTAATATCAAAGCAGGGTGAATAGAGATAGGAAAGCTGTTGATCCTTGTAAGAACCTGTTAAGTTTGTTTTCCATGCTTTAGTGCCACTCGCGGCACCGTTCACCTTAGTTGTTGATGGAGTACCATATTCCCAGGAATTGTTTTTTCCCAGTGTATACCAAAATCCATCGCCGGCTTCAAAATTCTCAAGATAGGGGAATGAGGTTATTGTTGGTGAGTTCCGGATCGATACCGTAATAGTATCATTATCCCGGAAAGAATCGCCCGGGTAATCCACCCATACCTTCACAATATGAACACCTACCGATGAAAGATCAGCGGTATTAGCGAAGGTAAACGAGATATTCGTATTGCCGTTAATAGAAGGGATCGTGTCAATCGTGACGGCACCTCCATCAATTGTATACTTAACAGGTATATTATTGATCGTGGTGTCGGCGCTGTTCCGAACCGTAACCCGAACAGGCACCGCATTGGTCAACGCACAACTGGCAACGACCGGTGTATCTAAACTCACCATCTGTATATCGTTGTCAACCTTATACAAATGAATGTCATCAAATGTATAGCCTTCTCCACCGTCATTATCTGCCGTTAGAATATGTCCGAACTGACCAAACCTAACCTGGAAACTGGCAGAAAAATCCTGTGAGTTTGCAGTCAGTATATCACTCAATTCTATGCTTGTTGATTTTTTATACAATCCCAGGTCGAGCTGGTTATCATAAAGATCATATACCTCAATCCATGGCTTCTGATCATCACCTCTTATCCAGACTTTGTTGGCATTATCCGGCCCCTGCCCATGATTTTTATAAACAAAATCCAAACGAATATCATCCGGCGTATTGAAATGCGGATAAAGATTGAATGTTGCTTTTAATGAATCTGCAGTACCGACCGCATTAAAAATGTACGAGTCGAGTGTAAATGC
>JANWHX010000188.1 GCA_025450235.1 Chitinophagaceae bacterium
ATAAAAGCAAGTTATTACATGCCACTACCAAAAACTTTCTTCAGTATCTCTGAAGCTCTTGCTGCGGGGTTTGCCCTGATGTTCGCTTCTTCCTTTGCAACCTGGTCAAACAAGGCATCTACTGCTTTACCCACCACGTAAGAAGTGAGATCAGGGTTGATCTTTGTAAACGTAGTAGGAAAACTGTTGTACGTGTTTACGATATCTGTATAATATTTTGTAGCATTTACTTTATCCAGTGATGATTTTACCGAAGGAGAAAAAGCAACAATCAGTTTATCAGTTGTCTTTTGCCTGAAATATACGGTGGCCGCGTCGTTTTGTCCTTTTACGATATTGATGGCATCCACCAGGGTCATTTCTTTGATAGCATCTACAAAAATGGGTTTGGCAAATCCTACGGCATCCTCGGCGCCACGGTTGATTTGCAGGATGGCTCTGTCCACCTCCTTACCCAGGCCAAGGTTGCGTAATGTGTTTTCTATCTTCTTTGCATCAGGAGGAAGAAATAGTTTATAGGCAGCATTGCCAAAAAAACCATCTGTTTTGTTGAGGTGGAGTACCGCGGTGGCAACACCCTGTGTCAGCGCCTCTTTGATACCCTGCCCAGCTTCTGCTTCTGTTATGCCGGGCTGGCCGGCAGGTAAGTTCTTAATTACATCACAGCCTGATAAAACAGACACAAGCAAAAAGACCGGCAATACTTTTTTCATTGAGGGCGTTTACTTGCTGCCAAATACTTTTTTCATCATGTCGGTAGCTCTTGCGGATGGATTGGCCCTTATATTGGCTTCTTCTTTGGCTACCTGGTCAAACAATGCGTCTACAGCTTTTCCCACGACATACGATTCAAGATCAGGATTTACCTTGTTGAATGTTGTGGGAAGCTTATTATAAGTAGTGACTATATCTCCATAGTATTTTGTTGCTTCGACTTTATCCAATGAAGATTTTACGGAAGGCGAAAATGCCGCAATCAGTTTCTCGGATGTTTTTTGCCTGAAATACTGGGTTGCTGCATCCTTATTTCCTTTTACAATATTCAATGCATCGGTTAGTGTCATTTCTTTTATCGCTTCGATGAAGATCGGTTTGGCAAATCCAACTGCATCTTCTGCACCGCGATTGATTGCCAATACAGCTTTATCCACCTGCGCACCCTGACCCATCCTGCGAAGCGTGCTCTCGACTTTTTTGGCATCCGGCGGCAACAACATCTTATATATATCGCTTCCGAAGAAGCCATCGGTTTTATTAAGATTGAGTACGGCATTCGTAACGCCCTGTGCCAATGCTTCTTTGATGCCCTGGCCGGCCTCTTTCTCAGTGATGCTTGAAACTGAGCTGTTTTTTGTTAAGATTTTGGGAAGCTTGATCTGGGAAAAAGCTTTGGTAGAAGAAAGTAACACAAAGAACAGGGGTGCGGCAAAAATGGTTTTCATTACGTTTATTAGTTTAAGATGGGGCCAAATTACCTGTAAGCCCTAAATAAAACAACAGGTATAGGTCAATTTGACGATACTTTAAGTCTTTTCGTTGACAGAAAGAGAAGATTTTCTTCTATATAACAGGATTTTTACTTATTCGTCCTTTTATGCCGCTTTTGTATTTGGAATAGATCGATAAAGTCAATTCGGCGGTAGCAACATTATAACGGGGCAGGTTTTGTCAAATTTGAAAATCCGATTGTTATAACAAGTATTTTTGCGCCAATTTTCAATACTATTCATGGGCATTCAACATTTATCTGAGCAGGAACAACTTCGGCGGGAAAAACTGGCAGAATTGATCATTATGGGTATTGAGCCCTACCCGGCCCCATTGTATCCTGTAAACAGTAGTTCGGCTTCTATTAAAACGAATTTTACAGCGGAGAAGAAAGAGGAGTTTGTTGATGTCTGCATAGCCGGCCGTATCATGAGTGTTCGTGACATGGGCAAGGCAAATTTTGCAGTGATACAGGATGGTTATGGAAAAATTCAGTTGTATCTGCGACGCGATGACATCTGTCCCGGGGAGGACAAAAGCCTGTATGATATCGTCTGGAAAAAATTACTCGACCTGGGAGATATCATTGGAGTAAGAGGGTATGCTTTTATTACCAAAACAGGTGAAACATCTATTCATGTTAAAGAACTTACCTTACTGGCTAAGTCACTTAAGCCATTGCCTGTGGTACGTGAAGCGGAAGGTGAAGTATTTGATGCTGTAACCGATCCTGAATTCAAATATCGCCAGCGATATGCTGATCTTATCATTAATCCGGCAGTAAAAGAAACTTTTGTAAAAAGGACGAAGCTTATTAATTCCATACGGGAATTTTTAAACCAGCACGGAGCTTTGGAAGTAGATACCCCTGTTTTGCAAAGTATTCCCGGGGGAGCAGCTGCCCGGCCATTTATTACGCACCATAATGCATTAGATGTCCCGTTTTACTTGCGCATCGCCAACGAGCTTTATCTAAAAAGACTGATCGTCGGCGGGTTTGACTGGGTATATGAGTTCAGCCGCAATTTCCGCAATGAAGGAATGGACAGAACACATAATCCCGAATTCACGATACTGGAATTTTATGTGGCGTATAAAGATTACCTGTGGATGATGGAAACAACAGAACAGCTGATGGAAAAGGCAGCCGTTGATGTTACGGGAGGTACAGAGGCAAAGGTTGGCGACAAAACAATTTCTTTCAAGGCCCCCTTCCAGAGGGTGGCGATTTATGATGCTATTAAAGAACATACCGGGTTTGATGTAAGCCGTATGAATGAGGGCCAGCTTCGTTCAGTATGTAAACAATTGCATATACCCGCTGATGAAAAAATGGGCAAAGGCAGGTTGATCGATGAGATGTTCGGCGCCAAATGCGAACATCACTATACCCAGCCCACATTCATTATTGATTATCCCGTTGAGATGAGCCCTTTAACCAAAAAGCACCGGGACAAGCAAGGATTAGTGGAAAGATTTGAATTATTGATCAATGGTAAAGAGATAGCCAACGCATACAGTGAACTAAACGATCCTCTTGATCAACGGGAACGATTTGAAGAACAGGTTAAGCTGATGGAACGCGGTGATGAAGAAGCTATGTTTATCGATCATGATTTCCTGCGTGCATTGGAATATGGAATGCCTCCCTGCTCCGGTATCGGCATTGGCATTGACAGGCTATGTATGTTGCTTACGAATCAATCTTCTATCCAGGATGTATTGTTGTTTCCCCAGATGCGTCCGGAAAATATATAGTACATTAGGTAACATTTTTTCATTATAAGATAAATGTTGGAAACACACAGGCACATAGCGCACAATAAGAATATACACATATACCTTTTTGTGAAAAGTGGTGATTTTTTTATTGTAATCCATAAATCCTATCAATGAAAGTTGTCGGATTTTCCTTTATAAGAAATGCGGTGAAGTTTCAATACCCGATCGTTGAAGCCGTCAGATCTATATTGCCCATTTGCGATGAAGTAATAGTTGCAGTTGGCAAATCGGAAGATAATACAAGAGAACTAGTAGCGGCTATTGATCCTAAAGTAAAGATCATTGATACGGTATGGAACGAGAACAGTCGCCAGGATGGTCGCGTATTGGCCGAGGAAACGGATAAAGCTTTCCAGGCTATTGGTCCCGATGCTGATTGGTGTGTTTATATCCAGGGCGATGAAGTGATGCATGAGGATGGACACGCGGAGGCGATGGAAGCCATGAAAAAATGGAAAGATCATTCAGAAGTCGATGGCCTCCTGTTCAATTATATTCATTTCTTTGGTTCCTATGACTATTTTGGCGCTGAAGGGCATTGGTTCCGCCATGAAATAAGAATAATTAAGAACGATAAAAGCATTTGGTCATACCGGGATGCGCAGGGATTTCGCAAAGCTGATAATAAAAAGCTGCAGGTAAAACCGCTGAAGGCAATGATTCATCATTATGGATGGGTGCAGGATCCCAGGACAATGAAAGCAAAGTTTGTAGTAAAAGATAAGATCTATAATAACAAAGAGGGCGATGAAGATAATATAGTAGTAGAGGAGAATTTGCCATTCTTACTGGTAAAAGCTTTGCATAAATTCAAAGGCACACATCCGAAAGTGATGGAGGACCGTGTTAAAAACATTGAATGGAAATTTGAATTTGATGTTTCAAAGAACAGCTATAAATTAAAAGATCGTTTTAAAGCTATTGTGGAAAAGATAACCGGTCATCGTCCCTTTGAATATCGGAATTATAAGATCATTTAAGATCGGCCTGGCCGCTACCCGAACCGGCGTATCATTAATTTAAAAAGCGACCTGGCCGATTTATAAAACCACCAACATGAAAGCATTTATTCCCGCAAAACTTGCTGAAGTAATTTTTGCATTGATCATCGCTTATTTTGGTTACTGGCATTTTACACATGCCGATGCACTGGGTAGATCTGTTCCAGGTTTTATTCCCGGTCCCGGAAGTTTATGGATCTACATCACGGGAGCTGTCTTTGTTTTAGCCGCCATTGGCATCCTGGCTGATCTTAAAAAGATGCTGGCCTGTTATTTACTGGCCGCGATGTTATTGCTCTTTGCTTTCACGGTTCACCTGGATAATCATATTGATGCATTGAAAGATGCAGCGCTTGCTATGTGTGCGCTGATTATTGCAAGCAGCAAGAAATGATACTAAATCAATCCACAAAAAGATCCCGGTACAATTTTGCCCCCGGCACCACCGAATATTTATCCAGATCAGTAATTCCTTCAGCAGCAAGCACCTGTTCATCAATGAAACAATTGCCAGTGCATTCAGCCTGTGGTTTGGAAAAAATATAGAAGGCAGCATCTGCCAGTATTTCAGGAGTGCGACTCATGTTGGCTAATGCGTCGCCCCCTAATAAATTCCTTACTGCCGCCGTATCAATAGTGGTCATCGGCCATAAAGCATTGGAAGCAATATTATTTTTTTTGAACTCAGCCGCCCATCCCATTGCGAGCAGACTCATATTGTATTTAGTTAAGGTATAAGCCACATGCCCGGCAAGCCATTTCGGGTTGAGATTTATCGGCGGCGACAAAGTAAGTATATGGGCGTTGGATGATTTCTTTAAATATGGAATGCAGGCTTTTGTGACAAAGTATGTTCCCCTCACATTGATATCATGCATCAGGTCAAAACGCTTCGGTTCGGTTTGTTCCGTTGGAGTCAATGAAATCGCCGACGCATTGTTGACCACGATATCTATTCCGCCAAATTTTTCAATGGCTTTATCAACCGCGTGCTGAATCTGGTCTTCAAACCGAATGTCACATTGAACGGCCAACGCCTTACCTCCGGCTTTTTCCACTTCATCCGCTGCCGAATAAATGGTGCCCCCAAGCCTGGGGTTTTCTGCCGTCGATTTAGCCGCAACCACAACGTTAGCTCCTTCCCTGGCCAATCTAAGCGCAATGGCCTTACCGATTCCACGGCTGGCGCCCG